>NZ_JBPEHH010000047.1:0-36511 GCF_054177595.1 Haladaptatus ordinarius
CGTCTCAGCTGATAGAATACCAACGAAGCCACCGATCTCAACACGAATCTTTCGTACATTTGTCCTCTCGACAGATTACGGCTAGCGGGTGGGTCACTCCGACCGGGAAAACCGGTCAGAACGTCCATCGTGAGTGACAACGCTCAGGACCGCCGCCAAGCGGCGGCGGTCCTTCGACCCTCGATTCTGATTCTTGAACCGCCGTTCCAGCGCAACCTCAACTGAGCTGTCAGAGTGATCGCTTCACCTCTGTCGCCGATTTGATTCGGCAACTACTGTTTAGGGCGGGCGTGACTCCGACACTCCACGACACAGACCACGTTCGACGCTTACTCGAGGGTATCCTCCCTGACCTTTTTCTCGCCTTCGAGGAGCAACCCCTTCCACGTCAACCCACGGTGTTTCTTCAATTCCTTCAACCGCTCATACTGGTCATCGTCATCGAACTCGATACGAACTTCGACCATGCAGTAGCACACAAACCTCATCTTTATGTGTGTTCTGGTGCAACCATTAGTCGATGAAGCGAGCCAATACGTTCGATGTGATTCCTCAGTCCGACGAGCACGAGGAGTTGCTTCGACGCCTGTTGGACGCTTCTGCTGCTCTCTGGAACGAAATCAACTACGAGCGTCGTGAGAACTACGCTGATACAGATGGCGACGTATGGGAAATCAGCGAATATCGCGGTCGCTACGGTGGTGTTCTCGGTGCTTCGACGGTTCAGCAAATCGAACGGAAGAACCGCGAAGCGTGGCAGTCGTTCTTCGTACTCAAAAAGAAGGGTAACGCCAACGGCAAACCCGGCTTCTGGGGCAACGCCGAAGATGGTCGAAAACTTCGCACGTACATCCGAAATATGTCGTACTCAGTTGAGTGGGGTGAATACTCCCGACTCGAAATCCTCGTCGGCCAAGACTTGAAAGACGAATACGGGCTTGGATACCGCGAACGCCTCCGGCTCGAAGTTCGAGGCGAACCAAACTGGAAGGAGTACGACAAGCAGGGTCGGTTAGAGTTGTTCTACGACGAGCAAGCACAATCGTTCAGGGCCTTTCAGCCAGTCACCATCAGCAAAGACCATTCTCGACTGGCACAACCACTGGGTTCGGAAGAATCCGCTCTGGATATTGGTGCGAACAATCTCGTCGCCTGTACGACTACGACCGGCTCACAACTCCTGTACGAAGGACGCGACCTGTTCAAGCGATTCCGCGAGACAACGCGAGAAATCGCCCGGCTCCAATCGTTGTTAGAAGACGGCCGATACAGTAGTCACCGAATCCGACGCCTGTATGGCCGACGGACCAAGCGACGTGACCACGTCCAGGATGCGCTCGCTCGTGACCTTATCGAACGCCTCTGCGACGAAGGTGTTTCGACAGTGTACGTCGGGGCGTTAACGGACGTACTCGATACGCACTGGTCGGTCGAGACGAACGCGAAGACGCACAACTTCTGGGCGCTCAGAGCGTTCGTGAACCCACTGGCGTGTACCGCCGAAGAATACGGAATTTCGGTAGAGGTACGGTCTGAGGCGTGGACGAGTCAGGAGTGCCCCAACTGTGGTTCGACTGAGGATACGACGCGCCACAGGGATACGTTGACGTGTTCGTGTGGATTCGAGGGGCACGCCGACTTCGTGGCGTCAGAGACGTTCTTGAGACGGCAGACAACGGTAACACGGTCGATGGCACGGCCTGTATGCCTCAAGTGGGACGACCACGAGTGGTCAGAGTCACCATGCTCAGTTCCCAACGAGGAGCATACGAACCCGCAAGTTGCCTCCGTGGGTCGGTAAGCGATACCCCCAGCGCGAGGAAACCCCGTCGTTCACGGCGGGGAGGATGTCATTGGTACGCGACGGTCAACGTCTGGCACGTCGACGTGTCGGGAACGTACGGTCAGTTCACGGTGCGGGCGCGACGAGGCTCACCCGTCACGCCCGGTGCGTCGGTCGCGTACACGCGGCAAAATCGACCGGTACGTCTGGACGTGGATGACGATGGCGAAAGAGAAACACTGGGTCGGACGACCTGGATAACGTTCGATACGGAGACGACCGTCGTCATCGCTGTTCCCCCGGGTAAGACGGGCGTCGGGGACGTGAACGGCGATGCCGACGAATGCTCGCCGGGGTGGACAGCCCGAAGCAACAACCCCTTTCACACGCGGTACCCTCGTACCGACCATGCTCTACGACGAGATAGACGACCCCGGAGCGACGTCGCCGGCAGAACTGCGAGCGCAGTACGTGGCGGAACTCGCGGAGACGATAGAATCGGTCGGTCCGGACGAAGTGGCAGCGCAGACGGGACTCGACCGTGAAACGCTCGAATCCATCGCAGACGGCGACGCATCCGAAATCGTGCTCGAAGACGCTGCGGCCATCCTCGCCACCGGGGACGCCCCCTCGAAGGACACCATCCTCCTCGAGGTACGCGACCACCTGCTGATGGGGATGACGACCTCGTTGCTCGACGTAGACACGCTCGCGTCGAACGTCGAGAGTGACCTCGGTGCGCGAGCCATCCAGCAGAAAATCGAGGGACGAGCACCGATGACGCTCGAAGAGTACGCGCTCGTCTACCACTTCATCGCCGAACGAGGGGACCAGTAGCGGTCACCCAGCGCAGATGCCACTCGACAGCGACGGGCAGTGGCCCGAGAGCAGGTAACAGCCAATGGCATCCGAGTGATACGGGTGGTACTCGAGAGACGGGGGAGTTATCCGCGCCCCGGTCGGAAGTAATCGCATGAAGGTCGTAATCCTCGGGTGTGGTTACGTCGGTCTCGAACTCGGTCGGCAGTTGGTTCGGGCGGGTCACGACGCGGTCGGCGTCCGGCGGTCTCCTACCGGGATTCGGGCAATCGAGGATGCGGGATTCGACGGGATACAGGCGGACGCGACGGACACGGACTCCCTCGCCGCGATACCCGACGCGGACGCCGTCGTGTACGCGGCGAGTGCAGACAGTCGCGGTTCGGACGCCGCACGGAGCGCCTACGTCGATGGGCTTCGAACGACGCTCGACCACTTCGGCGGACGCGCTACACCACCTGAACGAGTCGTGTACACGTCGAGTACGGGCGTGTACGGCGACCGTGATGGAGCGTGGGTGGACGAGACGACGCCGCTGGAACCGCGAACCGAACGAGAGGAGATACTGGCCGAAGCCGAACGAATCGTGCGCGAAGAGTGTACCGCAGACTGGACCGTCGCTCGATTCGCAGGTCTGTACGGTCCCGACCGGTACCGACTGGAACGGTATCTCGACGGCCCGATATCGGAGCGATATCTGAATTTGCTCCATCGGGACGACGCGGCGGGTGCAGTTCGGTTCCTACTGGAGACTGGAGTGGCAGAAAACGAAGTCATCCTCGTCGCCGACGACGAACCGGTCTGGAAACCGACGCTGGCCAACTGGCTCGCAGAGCAGTGTGGTGTCGAGCGTCCGACGAAATCGTCGGAGACGGACGCCACCACCGACCGAGCGCGGTCGAGCAAGCGGTGTTCGAACGAGAAGTTACGAAACCTGGGCTACGAACTCCGATATCCGACGTTTCGTGAAGGATACCGTGACGCAGTTTCGTCGTACGGAGAGCACACAAACGTCTGACACGTGTTATCGTTGGGAAAAGTTCTTGTCATCGCAAATCGACCACGTTGTATGGAGTTTCTGGCCGACCAGTCGGTCCGGGGGCTGTTTCGTGAGGCGCAGGTTTACAGCTCCGAAAATCCGTTACTTGTGGTCGGTGCCACACTCGGGATTGTGGTGCTCGCGGTCTCGCTCTGGCTGGTCGTGCGCTGGATTCGCCGACCGATGGGTGCCAGACTCAAACGGACACTGGCGAAACGGGACGAAATCGTCGTCCTGATGCACCCGAATCCCGACCCCGACTCGATGGCCTGTGCGATTGCCGTCTCGTATCTCGCGAAGGAGGTCGGAACGGAGACGACGATTCAATACTCGGGCCAGATTCGGCATCAGGAGAATCGTGCGTTTCGAACGATTCTCGACCTGGAACTCGAACGCGTCGAACACGTCACCGACCTCGCTACTTCTACCATCGTCCTCGTCGACCACAACACGCCGCGCGGGTTCGACGGTGCGGAACGAATCGAACCGTACGCGGTCATCGACCACCATCCCGGAAACGGGTCGGGTGAAGTGTTCACCGACAAACGGACGAACTACGGTTCGTGTTCGACCATCGTCGCGGAGTATTTCATGGAACTCGGGGCGGAACCGGTCGGGCCGGACGTCTCTCCGGACGACGACGAATTCGTTCTCCCTACCAACATCGCAACCGGTCTCCTCTACGGTATCCAGTCGGACACGAAGCACTTGACGAACGGTTGTATCGAAGCCGACTTCGCGGCGAGCGCGTACCTCTATCGGGGTGTCGACGAACACTGCCTCGACCGAATCGCGAATCCGCAGGTGAGCGCCGAAGTACTCGAAATCAAATCACGAGCCATCACCGAACGCGAGGTTCGCGGGTCGTTCGCGGTCTGTAACGTCGGGAAAATCACGAACGCCGACGCCGTTCCGCAGGCCGCGGACGAACTCATGCAACTGGAAGGTGTGACCGCAGTCGTCGTCTACGGCAGGCGAGAAGACACGCTCCACATCTCGGGACGCTCGCGAGACGACCGGGTTCACATGGGCAAAGCGCTCCAGACTGCCGTCTCCGACATTCCTGGTGCCGACGCAGGCGGCCACGCACGCATGGGTGGCGGACAGGTTCCCGTCGAATCGGCGGTCGTCGCGGGTGGTATGGAAGGCAATCTGTGGACTGACCGGGAGTTCACCGACGGAATTTTCGACGCGCTGAACGGAAACGTCTGATTACTCCACGACGATTCGTCCGGTCATGTCCGCCGATTCGTGGGGGATGCAGTAGTACTCGAACGTCCCCTTCGTCTCGAAGGTGTGGACGAACGACTGACCGGACTGCACTGCGCCTTTTCCCTTCTCCCAGCCATCGGTGGCCGCCTTCTCGGAGTCGAAGTCTCCGGACGCCCAGTAGTTCGCGTCCGTCGGGAGTTTGCCCTCGCGGGCGGTGACCGAGTGGGCCTCACCGCCGACGTGTTTCCACGCGACAGTATCCCCTTTCTTCACACTCAGTTTTTCGGGGGCGAACGAGACTGCCTTCATCTCGACCACGTGGTCCGCGTCGCCTGGAACGCCCTGCTGGACGTTCGGACCGCCTTTCAGTTTCGTCTTCGTTTCTCCGTCGTCCGACCCCTTTCCGACGGGGGCCTTTCCGACCTCTCCGACGACGGCGAACTGTGCACGGAGGGCGGCGCGGGCGAACGCCTCGTTGGCCAAATCGACACCCTCGACCGATTTCAACGCGTTGGCGTACTCGTTCAGGTTCTTTTCGAAGGTCTCGTAGACGGCGTGGTCGGCCGTTTCGAGGCTCTCGTGGACCTTCGCCCGTTCGAACTGCTGGAAGGTATCCTGTACGACCGTCGCGGCCTGATCGCCGAAGTCCCCGCCTGCGTTCTTCACGACGGCGTAGACCGACTGGACTGCCTGGTTGCCGAATCGTTTTGCCTTCGGGTAGACGTCGGTTCCGCCTTTGACGCTGCCGAGCGCCTTCTCGAACGATTCGTAGCGGTCGTGGTTCGCCCGTTCGAGCGATTCGTGGAACCCGCCTGCGCCGCTTTCGAAGTGTTCGAACGTCGCCGTGACGACGCTCTTTGCACGCTTCGTATCGCCGAGCGCCGCGACTCCGGCGGCGTCGAACGCACGACCGGCCATGAACGTGGCCTCCGCCCCGGCGACGAGCGATGCAGTTCCCGCTTTCTTCTCGAAGTCGAGGAGAGCCGTCAGGACGCCCTCGAAGTGTTTTTTCGCCGCAGCGTCGTTTCCGTTCTTCAGTGCCGGAATCAACCCCTCTTTCAGGTGTTCGTGCTCGAAGCGTTCGTAGAGTTTCTCGCTCTCGTGTTCGAGCGCCTCGTGGAAGCCGAGTTCGTTCTTCTCGAAGCGCTCGAAGAGCGACTGGGCGATGGTCGCTGCGGCGTTCGACTCGCCGCGGGCGTGGAGTTCCATCGCGTCGCCGAACCGCGCGCGAAAGTATCCCGACTGGAGGATGGCTGCATCGGTTCCGCCGACCAGGGTGTCGATACCCGTCCGGAGACTGCCGTCGATTTCGCCGAGTGCGTGTTCGATGGCCTTTGTATTGCCGTTCCCGGCGGCCAGGGGGAGTTCTTCGAGACCGTGCTCGAACTTCTCGTACGCCGCGTGGTCGGCGTGTTCCAGCGGGTCGTGTGCCTTTGCACCCTCGAAGTGGGCGAAGACGTCTTTGGCCATCCGTTTCGCCTGTGCCGTCGCTCCCTGCGCGGCCACCCACTCGCAGTCTGCGGCGCGAGCACGGTACGTGTTCAGCGTCGCGGCGTGCGCGAACGATGTCGAGGGGCCGCCGAGCGACGCGAGGGCTTTCGCGTCGAAGCCCTGTGCCTGTAGCACTGCGAGGTGGCCCGCCCCGGCGGTGTTCTCGGTGCCGAGGTCGTACGACCCGGAGACGGCGGCGGTGACGGCGTGGTTGGCTTGCTTTCGGACGACGGCCCGTTTCCCGTTCTTCGCGGCCCGAATCGTCGTCTTGGCGGCGCTCTCGAACGACTCGTAGGTCTCCGAACTCGCCGATTCGAGGCTGTCGTGGAGCGGTCCTTTCTCGAACGCATCGAACGCGGTTTCTGCGACCTGTCGGGCCGCGTCGGACTTCCCGGCGGCAGCGAGCATGGCGCTGTCCTCGAAGCGTGCGCCCAGCAGTTGCAGGTCGAGCGCCCGGACGTTCGTCTCGCCGACGAGTTCGACCTGTGCCTTTCGGAGGTGTTCGTTCCCCAGACCGAGTTCTATCTTCGTCTCCTTGCTGTTTTTCTCCTTCAGGGCGGTCTTCAGTTGTCCGAGCGCCTCTTCGAACTCCTCGTAGTGTTTCTCGCTCGTGTGTTCGAGTTTCTCGTGTGCGCCCCACTCGCCACTCGCCTGTTCGAAGCGTGCGAAGACGTCCTCCGCGACGGTTGCGCCCGCCTCGAACTCGCCCGCGACACCGAGTGCGAACGCGTCGTGCAGTCTGGCGCGCATGGCGTTCCACTCGGCTGCGATGGCCGCCTTCGCCGTGACGTCTTTCGCTTCGGTTTTCGAATCTCCGGTGAGACTCCCACAGCCGGCGAGCAATGAACTCGCGAGCGTCGCTCCGCCGACTTTCAACAGAGTCCGTCTCTCGGTTCGCATATACTGGTTTAGGTCCACCTAAATAACAAAAGTGTTCCGATTTTTAGGCGGGCCAAAACGATTGAGACATCGTCTCACGGTCGTCGGACTCGGACGACGGGAAGTTGAAACGAAGAAGACCTTTTTATCCCCTGCCCGTCTGAATGGAGATACCGAATGAGCACGCTGGTCGTCTGTGTCGACCGCAACAACGACATCGGACGCAAGACCGGACTGGAGATGCCCGTCGCCGGATGGGAGGCGGTCAGGTCGCTCGTCACCGACGTCGGTCTCGCGGACCCGGAGGATTCGAGTGTCAACTGTCTGCTCGAAGCCCTCCGGGTCGCGCGCGACCTGCGCGACGGGGACGAGGAGACGACGGTCGCGGTCATCTCCGGTACCGCCGAGACGCGCGTCGGTGCAGACCGCGCCGTCGCCATGCAGATGGACGAGCTAGTGGCAAAGCACAGTCCCGACTCCGCCATCATCGTCATCGACAGCGCGGAGGACGAACGTCTCGTCCCCATCGTCGAAAGTCGGGTTCGCGTGGACGCGGTTGACCGCGTGGTCGTCCGACAGGCCCGCGACATCGAATCGACCTACTACCTGTTGAAACAGTTCCTCGCCGACGAAGAGTTGCGCCAGACCGTGCTCGTGCCGACCGGCATCGCGCTCATCGCCTTCCCAATCTTGCTCATGCTGTCCGGCCCGGCGATGGCGGCGGCGGCCATCACCGCGGTCATCGGGCTGTTCACGCTCTACAAGGGACTCGCCATCGGCGACTACATCCGGGAGTTCCCCGCGCAGGCCCGCGACGCGCTGTACTCCGGTCGGGTGTCCATCGTCACCTACGTCGTCGGCGTGGGGTTGTCGCTCATCGGCGTGTTCGCCGGCGCGTACGAGGCCGCGCCGATGGACGCCTCCGACGGCGTTCTCATTCCCGCGATGGCGTTCACCTTCGAGAGCGTCCCGTGGATTGCAGTGGCCGCACTCACGGCGAGCATGGGTCGCCTGCTGGACGAGGCCATCCGCAACGACCGGGTGCGAAACTCCTACCTGAACCTGCCCTTCGGCGTGCTCGCGGTGGGGCTGGTCGTCCGCGGGTTCTCGGCGTACTTCCTCCAGCAGGCCGAGAAGATCGCTCCCGTCGTCGTCCCGGAGATATCGGTCGGAGAAACCACCATCGAACCGTTCACGCTCGACCCCGGCAGTCGACTGGCGGTCTACGTCGTGCTCGGCATCTTCGTCAGCCTGCTCGGAATCCGCGTGGCGTCGTACGTGAGCGGCACGGCGCTGGAAGAGGAACTGGTCGAGTAACTGGATTTGCACAGTCGACGGTGACACGGCGCGCAACCGAGTCCCCTTTATCCCGCGAACCGATACCTCTCCCATGAACCGGCAGGCGTGGGTCAGCCTCTTTTCCGGCGGCAAGGACTCCTCGTGGGCGCTCTACCGGGCGCTCGAAAAAGGCCTGAACGTCGAGCGACTGCTCACCGTCCATCCCACGGGCGATTCGTACATGTATCACGTTCCGGCGACCGACCTCGCGGCGCTCGCCGCCGAGAGCATCGGCATCCCGCTCGTGGAGGTCGACGGCGACTTCGACGCCGAATCCGCGGTGGACGCGGGCGAACAGGGAGACAGGGAGACCGAGACGCTGGAAACTGCGCTCCGCGGCCTCGACGTCGACCTCGGCGGCGTCACGGCCGGTGCGGTCGAAAGCGAGTTCCAGACGAGTCGGATTCGGGCGCTCAGTGACCGCCTCGACATCGAGTTGTATGCCCCGCTCTGGCAGGAAGACCCCCTCGAACTCGGCCACGCGATGATAGACGCCGGGTTCGAGATTCGAATCGTGCAGGTCGCGGCCTACGGACTGGACGAATCGTGGCTCGGTCGAACGCTCGACGCCGAGGCGCTGGCCGAACTGGAGCGACTCAACGACGAGTACGGCGTCCACGTGCTGGGCGAGGGCGGGGAGTTCGAGACGCTGGTGACCGACGCACCGCACATGGCGCGGCCTATCGAGCTGGAGTACGAGACCGAGTGGGATGGAACTCGAGGAACGATACAGATTGCGGATGCTCGATTAGGGTAGGTGGTTCCGCGAGCGAACGTCGTGAGCGAGCGGGCTTTTTTGATGCAGAATTTTTGCGCGAGCGGTGCCCGCAGCGCCGACGGCGCGAGGACACCCGAGCAAAGGAGTGATACGAGCGAGGAACCGGTGCGTGAAAATCGACGCCAGTGCAGTTATCGGTCGTCCCGTCCGCCGTTCGTAATCTGCGTGTGTGCGCCGATGAGCGCACCCGCCAGGTCCATGTTTTCGACGTGCGTCTTCTCGTCGATGATGGAATCGCGCACGTCACAGTCGCGCACCGTCGCGTTCGGGAAGATGATGGCGTTGGTGAGGTTCGCGTTCCGGAGTTCGACGCCGTCCATCACGTGGACGTTCTCGCCGATGGTGGTTTCTTCTATCGTGGCGGACTCGGCGACGTAGGTGTCGCCGTCGAGGTACCACGCGACGGCGTCGAGGTAGCTCTCGGGCGTGCCGATGTCGTACCACGCTTCGTCGAACGAGTAGGCGAACACCGGTTCGCGGGCCTGCAGCCACTGGATGAACCAGCCGGGTTCGTCGGGGTTGTTGCCGTCGGCGAGGTACTGTTCGAGCAGGGGGAGATTCTCGCGGGTGAAGGCGTAGCAGGCGATGGAGACGAGCGTGGAGTTGGGGTCGGCGGGTTTCTCCTGGAAGTCGACGACGCGCTCGCCGTCGAGTTCGACCAGCCCGTAGGATTTCGCGAGTTCTTTGCTGCCGACGTCGTAGGCGGCGAGACAGGGTGCGTCCTTGTTCTCGAAGAAGTCGACGAAGTCGTCGATGTCGAAGCTGATGAGGTTGTCGCCGGCGATGACCAGCAGGTCGTCGTCCACTCCCTCGCGGTCGACGAGCTGGGCGAGCGCGCCGACGACGCCGAACTTCTCGTCTTCTTCGGCGGTGTCTTCGACGCTCAGTTGGGGTTTTTCGAACTCGCTTTCGGCGAGGTGGGTTTCGAAATCGTCGGCGAAGCGTTCGTTGGTGCTGACGTAGACCGTGTCGATGCGGTCGTCTGCTTCGAGGTCGGCGAAGATGCGGTCGATGACCGTGGTTTCGCCGATGGGCAGGAACATCTTCGGCCGGTGTTTCGTGATCGGCCACAGCCGAGTCGCGTATCCGCCAGCGAGGACGACGGCTTTCATAGCCGCATGGTCACTCGCGGCCCGTAAGTCCTTTTTCATCTCTCACGGGGCCATCAGAGTCAGGGCAAAAGCGTCCGTAATACGACGTGATGTTGCGAAACCGTCACGGTCTGTCGGTCGACCCGGTTCCGTTTCTCGTCGTTTCGGGACTCGGGGTGCTGGTCTGGTACTCGTCGTTCCCGCCGTCGCTCGTGGCGCTTGGGGTCACACTTACCAACGCGCTCGTGCTCTCGACCGTCGGGGCCGTCGTGTCTGTGATGGGAACGTACTACTATCTCGTCTGGACGGTGACTCCCGGTGGACACGCGACGACCCAGCAGTTGTTCGGCGTCGGCTACGGTCTGGTGGCCATCGTCGTGCTCTTGCTCGCTTTCGGATTGCTCACGTACTAATCGTCGAAGAACGCGGCGAGCAGTTCGTACTGTGCCCGCCGCAGGTGATAGTGGAGCGTCGCCGACGCGATATCGAGCGACTGTGCGATCTCTTCTGCCGTGCTTCCCCGCGGCCAGTCGTAGTAGCCCGCGAAGTAGGCGGTTCGAAGTGCTGTCTCCTGTCGGTCGGTGAGTCGGTCGGTGAGCGCCTGTCGAAACTCCTGGGCGGTCTGGATGGGACGGTCTATCGTCCGCTTTCCGATCAACTCGGAGTCGGGATAGGCCGACTGAAACGTATCCACGACCTTTCGAACGTCGGTATCGTGTGGCACTTCCGCGACGATGGAGACCTCACCGCCGTTCGCCGTGGCCGACTGAACGGCTGCACCTGCCTCGACGAGTCGCTTGACCGTCGACGCGACCATCTCGACTTCGAGCACGCACCCCGATTCGTCGGTGTCGATGAGACGACACTCGACGACCGACTCCGCGTTGGAGACTATCTCTTCGACGTGTTCTGCTGGTGCGTCCTCGACTCGCACGTAGTGAAGCAGTTGCCCCTCGGTGGCGGGAACGAGCCCGTGCAGGTAACACTCGCAATCGAGACGGGAGGACACCGAGAGAAACAGCTCTCTCGTGTCGGTCACCCGAAACTCCAACTCGACGGAGCTATCCGACAACAAGAGTTTCTTGTTCTTCACGGCGTTGATGGCGAACCCGATGGTGTCACCGAGGATTTCGAGGGCGTCCAGTGCTCGTTCGCTCAGGACGCCCGTCTGCGTCGAGACGAGCGAGAGGGTTCCGTACATCGTGTTTCCGTACGATAGCGGGATGGAAATCCCCGACTCGATTCCTCGCTCGACGGCTTCCGCACACACGTCGTCGGGGAGTTTGTCGGTCTCCCGAACGTCGCGAATGGCCTGTAGTTCGTCCGTTCGCATCGCCACGTCGGCGGGGTCGTCGCCGATGGCCGACCCCATCTCGACGAGGGTGTCGAGGTAGCCGTCGATACCGCCGGCGCGGGTTCGCGGCGTGACGCCATTTCGGTTGACCTCGCTCTCGTCGGTCCACGCGAGTTCGAACAGGCCGGACTCGACCAGTCGCTCACAGACCATCTGTTCGATGTTGTCGCGGGTCGCGGCGTGGACGAGTTCGTGGATGACTCCCTGAATCACCCGGTGAATCTGGTTCAACGTCTCCAGTTCGTCGTGCTGTCGTGCCAGCGTGAACTCCCGCTCTCGGCGGTCGGTCACGTCGCGGGCGACCCAGACGACGGCGTCTCGGCCGTCGATAGTGGTTCCAAGGGGGGTCGTCCTCGCTTCGAACCAACGCGTTCCCGAGGACACGTTGAGTTGATACTCCATCGTCTCGGTGTTTCCCGTCTCCAGCGTCCGGTGGAGGTGAGCGAGAAACCGGTCTGCCATCTCGTCGGGAAACACGTCGTGGAGTCGTCGCCCGACGAGGTCCGACGGAGCGGTGGTCGTCAGACTCTCGGTGTTCGGCCCTACCAGCAACTCACAGTACCGTCCGTCTTCGTCGAGAAGAAAGGCGACGTCCGGAAATGCCGTCATGAGCGCGTTGACCCGGTCCTCTCCGCGCCCGCCGAGATGCTGGTCGACGGCGCTGTCGATTCGCGCCCGGAGGTCGTCCACGTCGTCGATTGCGTCCAGCGGGAGATAGTCGCTGACGTCTGCCGCGATCGCCTCGCTGGCGATTCGTTCGTCTCCCGCGTCCGTAACCACGACGAACGGGAGGTTTGGATGGCCGTCGCGTACCGTCCGGAGCAGTGAGAGTCCGTCGCTATCCGGCAATTCGTAGTTGCTGACGATGCAGTCTATCGCACCGGTTTCGAGCCGTGAGAGACAGTCGGACGCCGACGATTCGACGTAGACGGTCACCTCGTCGTGTGCACGGTCGAACTGCCGCGCGATGTCGGTCTCGTGTTCGACGATGAGGATGGTACGATTTCTCGGCATAGTGTTGTCGTGTCTGAGTCCCGTTCCGTGGGTCGCGTTCGCGGCTCGTGACGTTGTTGTAGGATAGCACATGCACCCCGATGGGAAAACAGTTTACCTTGTCACCATCCGTCTTTAGCTAAGAGAAGAACCACGTGACAGCGGCGGCTTATCGAGGCTACTTTTCGAAAGGAATGAGGAGGTGTCGAGTGTGCACAACGAAACCTCCTCACCTCGGATTATGCGTCGGCTCACTACACTGTTTCCCTCCGAGTACCTCGAAGAGCACGCCGAGGAACTCGGCGTGGTCGAACGAGACGGCAAGCTTCAGATTCCCGTCCTCGTGTGGGCGCTCGTGTTCGGCTTCGCTGCAGGCGAACGCCGAACACTCGCTGGGTTTAGACGCAGCTACAACTCCACAGCCGACGAGACGATCTCTCCCGGTGGCTTCTATCACCGGCTGACGCCGTCACTCGCAGAATACCTCCGCGACCTCGTCGAGCGCGGTCTCGACGAGGTCACTGTTCCCGAGGCTGTTGACGCTGACATCGACCGGTTTAGGGACGTGATGATCGCCGATGGAACCGTGCTGCGGTTACACGAGTTTCTCTCCGAGCAGTTCCACGCCCGCCACGAGGAGCAGGCTGGAGCGAAGCTCCACCTGCTCCACAACGCCACTGACCAGATGATTGAACGGATCGACATAACTGACGAGAAAACGCACGACAGCACGCTGTTCAAGACAGGTTCGTGGCTGTGCGGACGGCTTGTTCTGCTCGACCTCGCGTACTTCAAGTACCGCCGCTTCGCGTTGATTGATGAGAACGACGGCTACTTCGTGAGCCGGCTAAAAGAGAGCGCAAATCCGGTGATTACGGCGGAATTACGGGAATGGCGCGGCCGCGCCATTCCCTTGGAGGGTAAACAGATCCACGATGTGGTCGATGACCTCTCACGGACGTACATCGACGTAGAGGTCGAAGTCGAGTTCAAGCGTGGGCCGTACAATGGGACGCGGTCGCTGGATACGAAGCGGTTCTGCGTCGTCGGTGTCCGCAACGAGGACGCCGACGACTACCATCTCTACATCACGAATCTCCCGAGAGAGGAGTTCCTGCCGGCGGATCTAGCAACGCTGTATCGGTGTCGATGGGAGGTAGAGACGCTGTTCCGTGAGTTGAAGACGCAGTACGAATTGGACGAGTTCGACACAAGCAACCCGGATGTCGTGGAAATTCTGCTGTACGCGGCGTTGCTGTCACTGCTGGTGAGCCGTGATCTGTTGGATCTGGTCACTGAGCAGGCTGACGATGAGATCGTGTTCCCGCCGGAACGCTGGGCGGCGACCTTCCGGTCGCACGCCCAGCTCATCCTCCACGAACTCGGCGAGTACCTCGGCTACTCGCCACCGCCGCTGTTGGAGCGGCTGATCGAAGAGGCACAGAAAATCCACCAGCAACGACCGATACTGCAAGAGACGCTCGCTACCGCTACGCAACCGAGGTGTGAGTCTTAACTAAAGACGAATGACCTTGTCACTTTCGTCGCGGTAGAGATTTGAACGAGCGATTCGAAGGAGGTACTATGCGCGACGACGAGACGACGCGCGAGCAGATTGCAGCGTTTCTTCGACGGGAAACTGCTTCACCGAGCGTGCTCGCTGCCGAGTTCGACATCACCGCCGGTGCGGCGATTCGACACGTCGAGCACGTCGCTCGCTCGGTCGAATCGGGGGGAGAACAACTACTCGTCGCGCCCCCCGAGTGTAGCGATTGCGGGTTCGACACGTTCGACGACCCCGCCAATCGTCCGTCACGGTGCCCAGAGTGCAAGAGCGAGAGCATCGCCGAACCCGCGTTCACGATTCGCGACGGGTGAGGACCGCTTCTAGCGACGTTGCTCTATTCGAATCCGAGCGAACGATTCGAGGAGAGGTCGTACTCTATGGACGACCCCTGTTGGACGAACTCGTAGTCGGGGTCGGTCAGGTACACCACGCCGTCCTCGACGGTGATTTCGAGCGCGTCGAGCACCGCACCCTCGCAAGGACCGTACGTGCAGACGCCGGAGTCGGATTCGAACAGCGCGCCGTGTTTCCCACAGACGATTTCGCCGTCGCGCATCGTCGCCCCGTCGCCTTTGTCGAGGCGCACGTCCGTCCAGTGTTGACAGTAGTTGCGCCACACCCCGACCTCGCCGTCGTGTTCGACGAGGATGGCTTCCTCTTCGTCGAAACCGTTCCGTATCGTGAACAGAAACGTCGTATCGTCCGGAATCTCGGAAAGGGCGGCAATTCGACAGTCCTCGTCCATCGGACGGGAGTTACCGACGCGGACGCTTGAGACTTTTCAATAGTGACGCGACTCGACCAGCGCGTCGAACGCATCAGTGAGTTCGCTGGTGGTAGGGCCACCGCCGATATCCACGTCGTCGAGACGAGCGAGCGGTCGAATCTCCCACGTCGTGTTCGTCAGGAGGGCTTCGTCGGCGTCCCGAACGTCGTCGGGGCCGTACTGGCCCTCCTCGGTCGGGATTTCGGCGTCTGCCGCGAGTTCGAGGACGACGCGACGCGTAACTCCCGGCAGGACCGCCCCCGAGAGGGAGGGCGTGTGGAGCACCCCGTCGTCGACGAAAAACAGGTTGCTCGTCGCCCCTTCCGCGACGGTTCCGTCCGTACCGAGCAGCAGGGCTTCGTCCGCCTCGGTTTCGAGTCGGGCGAGGATGCCGTTCAGGTAATTGTGTGTCTTCGCGTGTGCAGGGAGCGCGGCGTCGGGGATGCGTCGGGTTTCGACCACCTCGGCCGTGGCCGGAGCGTCCCACACCGACCCGCCGGAACGCTCGTCGTCGACTCCCCCGCGTGGAAGTTCGGCGACGACGACGACGACGCTCGGATTCTCGACGGGACCGGGCGAGAGTTTCCCCGGTTGTACCCCTCTCGATATCGAGAGTTTGACGTAGGCTTCCTGCAGGTCGTTCGCGTCGAGCGTCTCGCGGATGCGCGTTCGAAGCGCGTCGTCGTCGACCCCGTGGTCGAGCGAGAGTGCCTCGCAGGTCGCCCGCAGTCGGTCGGCGTGTGCTTCCCACTCGAACACCTCCCCGCTGTAGGCTCGCAGGGTCTCGAACGCTGCATCGCCGTACATGAAACCGCGGTCGCGGACGCTCACCGTGGCTTCGGCGGCGGGCACGATGTCGCCGTTCACGTGGTAGTACATGGATTGCTACTCGTTCGATATGCCATCTGTTCTCCTTATGCGATACGTCGCCGGTCTTCCGTCGCACTGTCACATCGCTCACAGAAGTTCCGAACGAGTCGTTTTCCCTCGTTCGTGAGGATGCTTTCGGGGTGGAACTGCACGCCGACGTGGGGGCGGTCGACGTGGCGCACGCCCATGACGATTTCGCGCTCGTCCGCCGTGTGCGCAGTCTCCACAAGCACGTCGGGGATGTCGTCTCGTTCGACCGCGAGCGAGTGGTAGCGCCCGACCTCGAACTCGGCCGGAAGCCCCGCGAAGAGTCCCGTGCCGTCGTGGGTCACCGTCGAAGGCTTGCCGTGGACGACCTCGGGAGCGTGGACGACCGGCGCGCCGTTGGCCGCACAGAGCGCCTGGTGGCCGAGACAGACCCCCAGCGCCGGGTAGGTCGTCTCCGCGAATACCGCGACTGAGACGCCGGCGTCTTCCGGCGTTCCGGGGCCGGGCGAGACGACGATACCGTCGGGGTCTATGTCGTGGATGCCAGCGACGTCGATGGCGTCGTTTCGCCGGACGACCACCTCGTCGGCGAACTCGCCGATGTACTGGACGAGATTGTAGGCGAACGAGTCGTAGTTGTCGATGACGAGGATCATTTTTGCGTGGCTGTCGTGGTACTCCCAGTACGATGTATATTGGGTGTGTTGGTCGACGTTGGAAGTGTCACAAGTAAAAGGTGCTGGTCGTCCTTCGGGACGTTCATCGAATTTCCGTAGTAGGGTTGTTCTAAAAAAGTCCCTGGTCGCTCTTTTCGAGAGAAAGCAGTGTCCTAGAAAGCCCTCGTGGGCTAGGCCACCGGAAGACGGTCCTGCTCGCTCACGCTGCGCGGGCTGCGACTTCCGTGGTCACACTCACGTCCGTTCGCGTGACTCGCGCGAACCGCCCTGCGCTCCTGCGGTGCTTGGAGGTTCGGGCTTCGCCTACCCCACTCGCCCTTTCAATCCACTATCAGAGCAAGCTCTGACGAGCCCTCGTTCGCGTTGCTCACGAGGACACCAGGGAAATACTTGGACGGACTGGCGCGCTTTTCATCACTGACTGGTGTGCGCTTGGCGGCGGGTCGGCCGTGCGGTGGTGCGCGACGGCACGCCCAGCGGGCGTGCCCACGCGAGGGACGAGTATCGCAACGAAGTGAGAAACGCAGGAGGCTAGGGAGGACGAGTGGCGGTGCGGGGTGGGACTGAAAGGGGCTGGTCGGTCGCTCCCGCCTGGACGACGTAAGCACCGCAGGAACGAAGTGGCGAGGAGCGCACCGAGATCGCCGCGACCGAGGGGGCGGCGACCGGACGAACGGAGTAAGTCCGGCCCGGCGGGGCGAGCGACTGGGGGCTTTCGAGGACACCGTCACTCCGGAAACTCGTCCGTCTCAACGTTCGAGAATTCATCATCGACGCCCCATCGAACCCAGTACATTCCAGTACAAATAGGTGGACGAGAGAGAACAACGCCGAATCCCGTTCCTCATCGACGCCGAATCCCCTATTCCTCCGAAAACCCGCCGTCCTGGCCCAGAACATCGTCGATAGCTCTCACCAGCGCTTTCCCTTTCGTCAGCGTCTCCTCGAATTCCCGTTCCGGCACGGAGTCGTGGACGATGCCCGCGCCCACTCGCAGGTGGTACTCGTCACGGTGGCGCACTAGGGTCCGGATGACGATGTTCAGGGTCGCACGGTCGTCGAAGCCGAGCACGCCGATACTGCCGGTGTACGGCCCCCGTCGCGTCGATTCGAGTTCGTCGATGATCTCCATCGTTCGGGGTTTGGGCGCGCCCGTGATGGTGCCGCCGGGGAACACCGCCGCGATGGCGTCTGTCAGGCCCACGTCGGGACGACGCCGTGCCGTGACTTCGGAGACGAGGTGCATCACCTCGGAGTACCTGTCCACGCGGCGGTAGTCGGTCACCTCGACGCTCCCGCACTCGGCTATCTTCCCGAGGTCGTTCCGTTCGAGGTCGACGAGCATCGCGTGTTCCGCGCGTTCTTTCTCGTCTCCCAGCAGGTCCGCCTCCAGGTCGGCGTCTTCGGCGGGCGTTTTTCCCCGCGGACGCGTCCCCGCGATGGGCTCGGTCACGAGGCGGTCGCCGTCGACGTCGAGCAGGAGTTCGGGACTCGCGCTCACCAGGTCGACGCCGGGGAACTCCAACAGTGCCGAGTACGGTGCCGGATTCACCCGCCGGAGAGCGTCGAACGCGTCGACGGGATGGACGCTGGCCGGCGCTTCGAGCCGCTGGGAGATGTTCGCCTGGAACGTCTCGCCGTCGCGGACGTGGCGTTTGACCGCCCGGACGCGCTCTGCGAACGCCTCCGTTCCGCACGCGCTCACGAACGACCCCTGCTCGTCGGTGGGTGGCGCGCCGACGCTTGCGTCTCCGTGCGTGGCCGCCCGCGCGAGTGCCAGCGCCTGCTCGCGGGCGGCGTCGTACGTCGCGTCGAGGTCGGGGTCATCAGCCGAAACGCCGTCGTCGAGTCGCGGGCACGCGGTCACCCGAAGCGTGACGCTCTCGGAATCGTCCTGGGCCTTCCACGCCGCGACGTAGTCGTACAGGCCGAACTGGAGTCGTGGGAGTCGTCGGTCGTCGTCCGCCGCCCCCGGAAGCGATTCGAGTTCGCGCACGAGGTCGTACGAGAGCCACCCGAACAGGCCACAGGGATACGGTACGTCACACGCGCCGCGCACCAGCTGCTCGTCGTCTAGCACGCCGGCCAGTGCACCGAGACTCGGCCCCGGTGTGGTCGGCGACCCCCGTGTGTCGGTGAGCGATTCTGCCCGTGGGTGCGCCTGGAGTCGGTGTCTCGGTTCGACCCCGAAGTAACCCCACCCCGATTGCCCGCCGGTCGTCGCCAGATAGAAACCGCCAGCACCGTCACGTGCGCGCCGATATGCGAGAAACGGATCGCTCACCTGTACCTGTACTTCGACGGGTACCCGCGCACCCGGCGGTGCGTCGTGGGCCACCTCACGGTACGACGCCCGCGAGGTGACGACGGTCGGTTCCTCACATCGACTTCGCACGTTCTATCCAGCCTTCGATTCGCTTCGGCGAGAGGTCGGTCTCGTCTGCGAGCTCTTCGGGGTCGGCGACCGCCAACTCCGCCGAGTTCTCGATGCCCGCATTCCGAATCCGCTCGGCGTACGCCGGGCCGATTCCTTTCACGTCTTCGAGCGGTCGTTCGTCTTTGGCGGCGTCCGCTGACTCATCGTCGGACGGACTCTCCGTCTCGGGTTCCGACTCTCTTTCGACTGCCAGTTCTTCTTCCGTCTCCGACTCTGCTTCGGTCGCTGGCTCTTCGTCTTCGGTTTCTTCGAGTTCCGATTCCGCTGTCGCTTCCTCTATCCCGTCCGGACTCGGCTCCGGTTCGGTCGCCTCCGTCTGCGCCGGCTGGCTCGCTTCGGACCCCGGGCCAGTCGCCTCCGCCGGTTCTGCCGCGGTGTCCGACTCGGCCTCTTCGATGTGTTTCGTCGGTTTGTCCTCGTCCACGAGGTTCTCCGTCGAGACGCTCGTGTCTTCCTCCGGGGACTCGTCTGTCTGTTTCACTGCCCTCTCGTTCGTCGCGTCGGGTTGCTCTGTCGTCTCGGTCGGTTCGCGCTCAATCGTCACGCCTGCGTCACGCTGACGCTTCTGCGACCGTTCCTCGCCGAGACCGAGCAACGATTTCAGCCGTGTGATAAGCCTCATTATAGGACAGTACAAAGTCACTTCACTTAAAGCCGTCTTCGCAAGGCCGCGTCCATCCGGTCTACCGGTGCCTTCCGACCGGTCCAGCATTCGAACGCCGCCACCCCCTGAAAGAGGAGCATCCACGCTCCGTCGATGGTCGTCGCCCCGCACGACGCGGCCTCGCGAAGCAGTCGGGTTTCGAGCGGCCGATAGACCGCGTCCATCACCGCGAGGTCGGCGTGGAGCGATTCGGAGGGAACCGGCGACACGTCGGCTTCCATCCCGACGCTCGTCGCGTTGACGAGCACGTCTGCGTCCGGAACCAGTTCGGACAGCGAGTCGAGTCCGTGCGCGCTCGCAGTCGGCACGTCCGCCGCGAGGGCCTCGGCACGCGAGATGGTTCGGTTCGCGACCTCGACCGTCGCTCCTTCGTCGACCAGCATGACGGCGATGGCGCGGGCAGCACCGCCTGCCCCGACCACGACGGCCGACGTTCCGTCGAGTGACACCCCGTGACGCTCGAACGCTCGCCGAGCGCCGTCGGCGTCGGTGTTGTGTCCCGTCGGCGTCGACTCTCCCGAAAAGTCGATGGTGTTCACCGCGCCGATTCGCGCCGCGAGGGAATCGGGCTCGACGTGTTCGAGCGCGTCCTCTTTGAACGGAATCGTCACGTTGAGCCCGCGAATACCGAGCGCCCGTGCCCCGTCGACCGCCGGGCCGATGGCGTCCGGTTCGAAGGTGACGTAGCGTGCGTCCAGTCCGTGTTCGTCGTAGGCAGCCTCGTGCATCGGCGGCGAGAGCGAGTGGCCGACCGGGTTGCCGACCAGTCCGTAGACGTCCATGCATCGGCTACTCGGTTCGAAGGGAAAAAAGCCGCGTCAGTGCCCGCCGCTGATGGCATCTGCGCTGATGAGGAACATCGAGTGATAGACGAGAATGAGGATGAACAGCAAGTAGAACAGACCGCCGATGAGGAAGGGTCTGGCTTTCATGTTCCCTCCCTGGACGTTCCGAGCGCGGAGATAGAGGATGCTGCCGCTGACGATGGCGAGGAGGGCCGAGAGCCCGTTCAGGAATCCGACCGTCCCCCAGTCCAGTGAGAGGTTCCACGAGGTGTAGACGATACCGAGCGTGACCGGGAGCGTTCCCTGGAACGCCATCGCACCGGTGATGTTCCCCAGCGCGAGCGTGTCCTTGTCGCGGGAGATCCAGATGACGCTGTTGAACTTCTCGGGAAGTTCGGTCGCCAGCGGCGCGATGAGGAGCGCGAGTATCGCGGGGTGGATGCTGAGGATGTGCCGCGAGACCCACTCGACTTCGGTGACGAAGAGGTGTGCGCCGCCGACGATGATACCGAGCGCGAACGCCGACTGGAGTGCGACGAGTCCGAAGTGCGGGTCGCTTGCGTGCTCGTCCTGTTCGTGCATGCCGGGGACGTATCGCTCGACGAATCCACCCAGAAAGAGGTCTTCGAGTCCCTCTTCCTCGACAAGACCGCCGCCCTGGAGCGACCGGTAGATGTAGTAGACGTACAGTAAGACGAGCGACACTCCGATTCCGAGCATGAAGGTCTCGCCACGGATACCCGCGACGATTTCGCGATTCCGCGGGATGAGCGCGGCGACGAATGCGAGCGAGTAGCCGACGAGGAAGAAACTCAGGTCGCGGCGCGTCGATTTCTGGTTGAAGTACATCTCTATGCCGTGTGCGCGTCGGCTGGAGAAGTAGTAGACGCTGGAGCCGACGAGGAACATGGCGATGGTGGCGAGCATGAACGGTGCGCCCAAAATCGCACCGACGCCGACGTGGTCGGCGGAACTGGCGTCTTTGGCGTAGAAGATGGCGATGACGGGAATCATCGTCTCGGGGAGGGCGGTTCCGACTGCGGCGAGGATGCTTCCGGTCGCACTCTCGCTCACGCCGAGTCGGTGGCCGAGCCATTCGACGCCGTTCGTGAACACCTCTGCGCCGAGCAAGAGGAGGCCGAACGACACGAAAAGCAGTATCGTGTGTTCCCACACTGACGGTAGAATTGCCAGTGGAGTGATAGCCGTAACGTTCATTCTACGAGTTTCTATTTACCCGCCGTAATTAAGCCGTTCTATCTCCCTTCGAATGCTTACGGGACGGTGGTGACGGGGATTTCGCAGGATTTCAGAACGGTTTCGGCCGCACTACCTAGAAGGAACTTCTCGACTCGACCGTCACCGTGGTGGCCCATGACGACGTGGTCGTAGCCGTCGTCTTTCAGCGTCGACAGGATGTTCTTCCCGACTCGGCTCGAGGACTTGAAATCCCCGAGACGGACGTCGGTCGAGACGGAGACGTCGCTCTCGATTCCCGCTTCCTCGAGCGTCTCCTCGACCCGGTTCAGCAGTTCCTCTGTATCCTCGCCGCGAATGTCCGTGAAGTGGACGATGTCTAGGTCCGCGTCGAATCGTCGTGCGAACTCCGTGGCGAAATCGAGTGCCCGTAAACTGCAATCTGACCCGTCGACTGGAACGAGTACTTTCATATTGTCTCTTTTTTGCCGAATCGCTTAATCCTTGCTACCCGATTCGACGGACTTTTTCCTCGCCGTCGCAGACTCTCGGCCGTGATTGCCGTCGTCGTCAGCCGCGCCGACTACGCCTCCGAACACATCGGCGAGCACCTGCTCGCCGAAACGGAGTGGACCGCCCACGAAGACGAAACGCGCCCCGACGCCGACGGAGGGGGTCGCTTCTATCGCACCGACGGCTTCGAACTCCGGGAGTTTGAGGCCCTCCACCTCGACGTCGAGGACGCGGTGGCCGCCTTCTCCGACGCCGACATGCTCCTTTTCGCCTCGCGACACTCGGGTGACACCGGCCCACTGCTCACCGCCCACTTCACGGGGAACTTCGGCCCTGCGGAGTACGGCGGTGAAGACGGCGAGCTGGCTCGCGCGTCCCCGAACGCACAGGCCTGCCTGCTCCGGGCGTTCGACGCGCACGCACCGGAGGCTTACGAGGTGGGGATGGAGTGTACCCACCACGGTCCGAGCAGCGTCGGCGTCCCCTCGATGTTCGTCGAACTCGGAAGCGACGAAGAGCAGTGGCGCGACCCAGACGCGGCCCGCGCCGTCGCCCGCGCCATCCTGGACCTCCGGGGCGTCGACCCCGACCGGGAGCGCCAGCTCGTCGGCTTCGGTGGGGGACATTACGCCCCGCGATTCGAGCGCATCGTCCGCGAGACGGAGTGGGCAGTCGGCCACATCGCCTCGGACTGGAATCTGGAGACGATGGGGTCGCCGGAAGAACATCGCGAGACGATTCGGCAGGCGTTCGAGCGGAGTGGCGCGACACACGCTGTCTGCGAGGGCGAGTATCCCGAACTGGATTCGGTCGTCGCCGACCTCGGTTACCGAACCGTGAGCGAGACGTGGGTTCGAGAGGTGTCCGGCGTCCCCCTCGAACTCGCGGACCGACTGGAGTCGGCCCTGTCGCCGGTCGAGTCGGGGCTTCGATTCGGCGACCTCGCGTCCGAGACGTCGACGTTCGAAGTCGTCTCGCTCCCGGACGAACTGCTCGCCAGCGCGGCGAGCATCGACCGCGAGCAGGTGTGGGAAATCGTCGCGGAGAACTCTCTCGCGTTCGAAACGACGGAAGGTGGCACCTTAGCGGCGGGGCGTGCGGCGGTTCGTGGCGCGACCGATTACGACGCGGTCGTGGACGGACTGGTCGCGCTGCTCGAAGCGAGGTACGACGAGGTCGAGCGGACGCCTGAGGAAGTTGTCGCGAGCGAGGTCGCATTCGACCCGCGAAAGGCTCGCAACCTGGGCGTGCCAGAAGGTCCCGAGTTCGGCAAACTCTCGTCGGGCGTCCCGGTGACCGTCGACGGCGAGACGATTCCACCGACCGTCGTTCAGACCGAGCGAACGGACCGATTCCCTGTGTGATATGGTATCGTGTGACGAGTGACCATCCGTCAGACATGCGTCATCCAGAGGGGGAAAGATAATTAATCTGCGTTTGTAAATCAAGCTTCAAGGATGGATTCGATTGTAGAAGACGCCATTGAGGAGGCGGAGGGAGAGCAACAGCCCCCTCAGCAGAACCAGATGGGTGGTGCCGCCAAGAACACGGGCCCGTCGGGCACGATGACCGACGAGGAGCTAGAAGACGTACTCAAAGACTTACAGACCAACATCACCGTCGTCGGCTGTGGCGGCGGCGGCGGGAACACGGTAAACCGGATGGCCGAGGAGGGCATCCACGGCGCGTCGCTGGTCGCCGCGAACACCGACGTCCAGCACCTCGTGGAGGTCGAGGCAGACACCAAGATTCTGATGGGCGAACAGAAGACCAACGGGCGCGGCGCAGGGTCGCTCCCGCAAGTCGGCGAGGAGGCCGCCCTCGAGAGTCAAGAGGAGATATACGACGCGATTCAGGGGTCGGACATGGTGTTCGTCACCGCCGGACTCGGCGGTGGCACGGGTACCGGAAGTGCCCCGGTCGTCGCCAAGGCGGCGCGCGAGGCTGGCGCGCTCACCATCGCCATCGTCACGACGCCCTTCACGGCGGAGGGCGAGGTCCGGCGCACCAATGCCGAGGCCGGACTCGAACGACTGCGCGACGTGAGCGACACCGTCATCGTGGTCCCGAACGACCGACTGCTCGACTCGGTCGGGAAACTCCCCGTCAAGCAGGCGTTCAAGGTGGCCGACGAGGTGCTCATGCGCTCCGTGAAAGGTATCACGGAACTCATCACCAAGCCCGGCCTCGTCAACCTGGACTTCGCCGACGTTCGCACCGTCATGGAGAAAGGCGGCGTGGCGATGATCGGTCTCGGCGAGAGTGATTCCGACTCGAAAGCCCAGGACTCGGTGAAGAGTGCCCTGCGCTCGCCCTTGCTCGACGTGGACATCAGCGGCGCGAAATCCGCGCTGGTCAACGTCACCGGTGGCAACGACATGTCCATCGAAGAGGCGGAGGGCGTGGTCGAGCAGATTTACGACCGCATCGACCCCGACGCCCGCATCATCTGGGGAACCTCCATCGACGAAGACCTGGAGGGTGCCATGCGCACGATGATCGTCGTCACGGGCGTCCAGTCGCCCCAGATCTACGGTCGGAGCGACGAGGAAGAGGCACAGGCCACGAACCGACGCGAGGACATCGACTACGTCGAATAAACCGACGCCCGCGTCGAACGACGAGGATTCGGATTTCGGGTACAGCCCGCTCTTTCTGGTCGTTCCCGTTCGTCACGTTCGTCGGTGTGTTTTCTACCGCCAGCCACGGCGGTGACCGTCGCGGTTCGACCACGTCACTGGTCGTCTCTGTGTCGGGGTGGTTCGAGGACGTATCTGACGGATGACGTTGGAAAGATAGAAAAAGCCCGACAGCCAAGCACAACCAACAATGGACGTCAAACTCGACCTCGGATCGTACGTGCGCGTGCTCAAACTGGCGAGTACGCCCTCGTGGGATGAGTTCTCGAAGATATCGAAGATAGCTGGTGCGGGCATCATGCTCGTCGGACTGCTCGGCTTCGTTATCTACGCGATCATGAGCTTCATTCCGGCGTAGGTGAATCAAATGGGAATATACGCAGTAAAGACCACGGCAAGCCAAGAACGCACTGTCGCGGATATGATAGTCAACCGGGAAGAAGACGACATTCACGCCGTCCTCGCGCCCGACTCGTTGACCAGTTACGTGATGGTCGAAGCGGACAACGACGCGGTCATCCAGCGAGTGCTGGAAGAGATTCCACACGCCCGGAGTATGGTGCCCGGCACGAGTAGCATCTCCGAAGTCGAACACTTCCTCTCGCCGACGCCGGACGTGGAGGGCATCGCGGAGGGTGACATCGTCGAACTCATCGCCGGACCGTTCAAAGGCGAGAAGGCGCAGGTGCAACGTATCGACGAGGGCAAAGACCAGGTGACGGTCGAACTGTACGAGGCGACGGTTCCGATTCCGGTGACGGTGCGCGGCGACCAGATTCGGGTGCTGGATAGCGACGAACGGTAACGCTTCTCGTTCTCTTTCGGTTCGCTCACGAGAACGGCGACCAGCGGTGGTTCCTCGAACCGTCGAACGACGGTACCGTGGGTAGACAGCCAAGAGCGGTAGCTCATGGAGACCTACTTACGTTTCACGACCGGCGTGGACGACGAACTCCAACGCGTTGACGAGGTAGTGAGCGACGACGACCACCACCAGACTGCCCGAGAGGACGAACGCGGCGGCCAGCACGCCGCCGAGTGCCCCCGTCACGAGGATTCCGCCCGGGCCCTGTGCGCCGTGGCCCACGGCGAACGCGACCGTCGACCCGACCGCGAGGAACCACGGTGAGATGCCGTAGCCCGCTTCCAGCGCACCGACGAGTGCCGCGCGAAACAGGAGTTCTTCGAATCCCGCGATGACCGGGAGGACAACGACGAGCAAGACGACCCATCCCCGCCCAGTCCGGGGCGTGAGCAGTTCGCGCAGGCCGTCTTCGTAATCGACGTCCAGCGCGTCCGCCGCGTACTGCCCGAGCTCGTTCGCCGCGAACAGCGCGACGCCGAGTCCGACGCCCCACCCCAGTTCTGCGAGCGTCACCGCCCCCACGCCCAGTGCCCTCGGTGGAATGGCGGCGACCAACGCTGCACCGACGAGCACCGCGCCGAACAGCCCTTGACTCAGTGCGACGTTCAATAGGAGCGTCCTCGACGTGAGTTCCGGTTTCGGCTTCTCCGGGGCGGACGACCCCGGTTCGGTGGGTTCGGTGGCCGGTTCCGACGTGGCGGCCTGCCGGGTCGCCCCACGCTCACTGGGTTCTATCCGCGTGGATTCCGATGCGGGAACTTCAGACCGGGCACGCTCGGCGGAGTTCTCCGCCGACGCTCCGCGTTCTCCCTTACCCGGCTTCCCCGACAACATCGCCTGCGAGGCTCGCGCCAAGGCGATAAGGACTGCGAGAACGACGAGAGTGACGAACGCGAAAGCGTTCCAGTTCGGCGCAGGCATTCGAGTGCGGGTTCGAAGGCGGGCAGGGAAAAACTGTCTACTCGCTTCCCGTGTCTTCTCTCGTTTTCGACCTATCGAACGCGGAAGTCGAATCCGCGGACGTCACCGTCCTCACCCAACACGCTCGCGACGCCGGCGCCGAACGAGTAGGCGACTCCCTGCGCTCCCATGTTCAGTCGCTCACGGAGGCTGCGACGTGGTTCGAACTCCTGTACCGAAATCTCGGGCACGCCCAGTCGGTCGGCGATTCGGTCTCGCACGTCCTCGTGCGTTCCGATTTCGTCGACGAGACCGACGTCGCGGGCTTCCTCGCCGAGGTAGACGCGCGCTTCCGTCTCGCGGACGGTTTCGGGGTCGATGTCGCGGCCCGCCGTCACGCGTTCGACGAAATCCTCGTAGAACCCGTCGATGAGTCCCTGGAGGTACTCGCGCTCGTCGTCGTTCATCTCTTTCAACGAGACGCCGGCGTCCTTGTACTTGCCCGCGGCGAGTCGTTCGTACGAGAGTCCGAGTTTGTCGGCCAAGTCCGTCGCGTTCACTCGCGATCCGATGACGCCGATGCTCCCGACGAGACTCGCGTCCCGCGCGAACAGTTCGTCACACCCGCTGGCGATCCAGTACCCGCCGCTCGCGCACACGTCGGTCGCGTAGGCGACGGTCGGCCCGTCGAATCGCTCTGCGGCGAGGCGGATGTCGTCGCTCGGGACGACTTCACCGCCGGGCGTGTTCAGTCGGAGCAAGAGCGCTTTCGCGTTGGGGTCGTCGTCCGCCTGCTCGATTTGCTCTACGATGTCGTCCGCCGGCGTGCCGACCGACGAGGGGACCGCCCCTCGACCACTCCTGCTGATGGGCCCTTCGACGGCGACCTCCGCCACGTCGTAGTCGGGATAGCGGTTGGCCGCGACGCGGGCGGCGAACCGTGCGCCGAACACGCCCGCAATCAGGACGAGGACGACGCCGAGGAGTTCCGCGAGCGAGTCGGGGGTGACGAGAAACAGCCACCAGGCGATTGCGATGGTGAGCAGTGCTCCGACGACCACGAGCGTTCTCCGGGCGGCGCGGCCACTGCTGTCGGATGCATCTCCGGTTGCCATACTCACCGATGAGTAGCCGACGGCGTTAAATGTTCGCGAAGGGAGAAAAGAGTAGAACCGCGCTTACAGAAGGCCGGTCTTCTGGAGTTTCATCAGGTCCTCGGTGTCGAGGGTTTCGCCTTCCTTGAACTGCTGGTAGATTTCCTCGGCTTCCTGTTTGGCTTCCTCGCGCTCTTTGGCCTTCTCGGACTTGCGCTCTTTTTCCTCTTTCTTGTCGAGTTCGCGCAGGCGCTTCTGGACGCGCACGAAGTCCTCGTGGTGCTGGTCGGCGGCTTCCTGTGCTTCCACGAAGCTCTCGTGCATCTCGTCGGCCTCGTCGCGGATGTCGTCGGCCTCGCGGTAGGCCTCGATCATCTGATTGTGGTGCTGCTGAGCCTTGTCAGCGAGTTCGGTCACCTTCTCGTGGTGTTCGCTCGCTTTGGCGCGCACCTCTTCAGCCTCTTCGACGAGCTCTTCTAGGTCGTCGCTCTGGTCGAGTTTGTCCTTGCGCTGCTGGTACTCGTCGCGCTTGGCTTCGATTTTCTCGATGAGTTCGCGCTCGTCTTCGGTGGACAGCACTTCGGTCTGCTGTTTGAACTCGAGCTCTTCGATTTCCTTCTTGAGCTGCTCTAAGTCCTTTCCCTCGTCCAGTTCGAGGTCAGACTTCATCTCCTCGACGCGCTCGAAGAGCTTGTTCGCCTCGGCGTTGAGTTCGTTGCGCTGGTTTTTGTGTTCCTGAACTTTCTCGTTCAGTTCGTCGCGCTTCTCACGGTGTTCCTGCGCCTCGTCCACCTTCTCACGCGTCTTCGCGTTGAGTTCGTCGCGGTTAGACGCGCGTTTGCTCGCTTTCTGATTCAGCTCGTTCCGTCGGTCTCGGAGCTGTCCTGCGAGTTTAATAAGTTCACCTTTCGACTTGTTCTGAAGTTCCTCTTCTGTTACGCTTACCATGCTTAGTTATACCTCGGTGCCTTCCGCTCCGGCCCACGTGAGCGTCGCTACTCTTCTTCTAATACCAACCAGTCGATTACAAGATTCCCATTTCATTGGTTGACGCGCGGTGCTACCGTGGACGCCGGAAGCGCTCAGGTACTACCAGATATTCGGCATAGATATTTAAAGTTTGTGCCCTCCAGATCCATGGAAACGGTTAGCACACGCCTCGAAACCCGTGGAAACCGTTGACATACTCCCGCTTACGAGGTTATAAATAGCCGTGCTGCTGGTACGTGGTTTCCTCGACGGAGACACGACTATCGGTCGGTCGACAGGTGCGGTTGGGGCGGGACCGACTACTTTCACTTTCACCCCGCACATGGGTCGGTTTAAGGTGGGTAGCGGGCCACCGTCTTCGTATGAGAGAACGCCTGCGGTGTACGTGTGAAGCGACGGGATGCGAACACGACCTCGGCGATTCGAACCTGATGCTCGTGATGGAGATGCCTGCCGGAACGCGGCGGGCCTACGAGTGTGACTGTGGCGCGGTGACTATCACCGTGACGCGGTGACTGGAGACCACTCCACTCGTCCGAAGTAGTCGTTCTGAAGTAGTTCGACGCGAAGATGTAGCCGTGAAAGAGACGATTCACGCACGCGGACACGAGAACGTCAGCGCCGAGCACGCGAGCACGTTCGAGGTTACGACCGACGACTTTCTCACGCCCGCCGGTGACTGCATCCTCGCCATCGAAGCGGATCGTGCGCCGTCCGATTTCGCCCCCGAGTTCGTCGATGCCTGTCGAGAGCCCGATGCGACTATCTCGGTCACCATCGAAGCCGCCGGCCACGAAGAAACGGTCTCCGGGCGGGGCCACCCCGAGTTCACCTTCGAGAGCGACCGGAGCATGGTGGGTAGAACGAGCGACTACGTGGACGAGCGAACCGTCGTCGTCGGTGCGGAGTTCGCGGCAGACGGGTTCGACCGAGAACTGGTTGCGGCGCTGGCAGACGGTGTGGAAGCGGTCGTGACGGTAACGGTTGAGTCGTAGGGTTCACTGCGCCGAGGTGCGAGTCGAATGTGCTATGTCAAAACATACCATTCATGGTACTGTTAATCTTATCCGACCAGAGGCGTTTTACCTCTCGACCTATTTCCTCTGTATCACGAACTGAGACGGAAATCGTGTCTTCGTGTCACGCATCGGTGAGAGAAATGCAGAACGAACCACCACTCGAGCAAGTAGAACCGCAGAAACCGAATCACGACGACCTGGACAGATACGCGAGTTACGAAGACGGTGAGAGCACGGTAATCTGCGACCGGAAAAATACGAACGCGTGGATTCGGGCGGACGTGACGAGCACGCCGTCACCGTAACCCGCAATCCCGACTGACCCCGAAACAGTGACCTATCGGCAGTCCCGGCAGACGTAGTGAGTTCCTTCGCCGAGGAACGCCCGTTCGGGTCGGGCGATGTACGCGCCACATTCGTCACACCACGTCCAGTAGATCATCCGCTCGTGGACCAACTGGCTCCCGGTATCGACCGTGCGACGAATCTCGACGTGCGTATCGGTCACCGCCGTGACCGTTCCGTCGATGGACGCGTGCTGGGTGTTGCTGATGCCCTCCTCGCCGGGGGTGGCAATCATCTCCCCGGCTTCGACGTCGTCTCCCTCCTCTACGAGTGGTCTGCTCCGCTTGACGATGCCTTCGAACGCCGGGTTGGTGACGAGCGGAATTCTGACGGTGTCGGGGTCGAGTACCGTCGGTTCGACCTCGTGTCCGTCCGTCCACTCGCGCGTGCTGAGCACGTTAATTCGACCCTCTCCGAGGGTGTTTTCCACGGCGACGTCGCGGTCGAGTGCCAGTACGCAGTTGGTTCGCTTCGTCACGCCGAACTCCGACGCCGACGCTTCGATTTCGAAGCACCATCCCGGGCCACCGTCGGCCAGCATCTCGTGGTCGCCGAGTTCTGAAGGCGGTCTACCCGCCGCCTCGAGCAGCGTCGAGGCGGGCGTGCCGACCGGCACGTCGAGAAATCGGTGACGCGGGACGTTCCCATCGACGTGGACGTACTTTCGCGTCATCGCCTCGCCCTCCGTCAGGGTTCGGTAGATGTTGTACATCGTCTCGGTGTTCTGGACGATCCAGCCGTGGTCCATCGGCAACTCGTCACGCATGAGGACATCCGCCACCAACCGGAGGAGTACCCGCTCCATCCCGTACTCGTACCGGTCGTCGGTGTAGGCGAACACGACGCCCGATTCCTCGGCCGGGTCGAGCGGGAGGTCGTCCGGGTCGAACACCGTCGCGTCGGTCGCGGATTCGAGTTCACCCATCCACTCGTCTCGGTCCGTTACTTTGGCACTGACGACGGTCAAATCGAACGCTTTCGCGAGGAGTGCCTCGAAGAACGTCGCGTACTCCTCGGCGTAAGTCTCTCCCATCCACTTGTCGATGTAATAGTTCGGCTCGCTCTCCTGGTGGTTCACCAGGAGATAGGGCACCTCGTCTAAGTGCTGCCACTTCGCGTACGTCGGAAAGCCTGCGCCCCCCGCGCCCGCGATTCCTGCGTTCCGAATCGTCGTGGCGATTTCTGGTGATTCTGCCCGTCTGAGTTGGCTGAGCGTGACGCTCATGTTTCTCCCCCGTCTAGCCTTTCGACCGCCGTACCATAGCATTTCTGATATCTATAACGGTTTTGAGAAGTATGTGTGTCAATAACAAGCATGGATTCACATATTTCCGGTAGTGGGTCGAACGTCGTCTCATGGACGACCCGGAACCGACCGAGAACATCAGTGGCGGCACGGCGGGCGGCGGCGTCGAGGGCGCGTTCCCTCCCGGCGAGGCCGAGACGCGCGCCGAGGAGGTCGTCGACCGACTCGGCGAACGCTACTGGCAGAAGACCTATGGCGGACAGGACGCGTTCACCTGTCTGGTTCGCACCGTCCTCAGCCAGAACACGAGCGACGTCGCCAGCCAACCGGCCCACGACGCGCTCGTGGCGAAGTACGGCGGCGACGACCTCGCCGAAACCCTCGCGCACGCGAGCCACGAGGAACTCGCCGACACGATTCGCTCGGCGGGCCTCTACAACCAGAAGGCGACGGTGCTCGTCGAGGCGGCCGAAGCGGTCCTCGCGGCGTACGGCGGAGCCGAGGGGTTCGACGAGTTCGTCACGGACCACGACCCGAGCGAGGTGCGCGACACCCTCCTCGAGATGAACGGCGTCGGCCCGAAGACCGCAGACTGCGTCCTCCTCTTTTCCGGTGGGCAGGCGGGCGTCTTCCCCGTCGATACGCACGTCCACCGCATCTATCGGCGGCTCGGCATCGCGCCGGCGGATGCCGACCACGAGGCGGTTCGGTCGGTGTTAGAGCGCGACGTTCCGGCGGCGAAGTGTGGCTTCGGGCACACCGCGAGCATCCAGTTCGGCCGGGAGTACTGCTCCGCCCGCAAGCCTGCGTGCCTGGACGGCCCCGAGGCGTGTCCAATGTCCGATATCTGTGCGCAGGTCGGGGTGGACGTCGAGTCGGGTGCGGTGGTCGACCCGGCAGACGCCGACTGACTACTCGACGCCCCCGTCGCCACTCGACATCTCCGCAATCCACGTCGTCTTCTCGTTCACGAACTCTCGAATCCCGTGCCGGGAGAGTTCTCGTCCGTACCCCGACGCTTTCACGCCGCCGAAGGGGACCCGAGGGTCGGATTTGACGAGTTCGTTGACGAACACGCACCCGGCGTCTATCTGGGGGACGACGCGCTTGGCTTTCTCCTTGTCCTGTGTCCAGACGCTCGCGCCGAGACCGAACTTCGTGTCGTTGGCGCGTTCGATGGCTTCCTCGGTGTCGCCGACGCGGAACACCGCCGCGACCGGGCCGAACATCTCTTCGTCCGCGGCGGGACTGCCGTCGGGTATGTCCGTCAGAATCGTCGGCGGGTAGTACGGCCCCTCGCGGTCGAGCGGTTCCCCCCCCATCTCGACGGTCGCACCCGCCTCCACGCTCGCTTCGACCTGCTCGTGGAGGTCTTCCATCAGGTCTTCGCGGGCCTGTGGGCCGATGTCCGTCTCCTCGTCCATCGGGTCGCCGATGGTCATCGATTCCATCGCCTCGGCGAACCGTTCCACGAACTCGTCGTACACGTCGTCGTGGACGACGAACCGCTTCGCGGCGATACAGGACTGCCCGGCGTTGATACACCGGGCCTGTGCGCCGGTCGTCGCGGCGTCCTCGACGTCGGCGTCGGAGAGCACGACGAAGGGGTCGCTCCCGCCGAGTTCGAGGACGGTCTTCTTGAGCTCCCTTCCGGCGGTCCCCGCGACCGCGCGTCCGGCGGGTTCGCTTCCCGTCAGCGTCACCGCGGAGATTCGCTCGTCTTCGATGACGTTCTCCATCTCGTCCGACCCGACGAGCAGCGTGGTGAACGCTCCCTCGGGGTATCCCGCTTTCTCGAACACCTCCTGGATGGCGAGCGCACACTGCGGGACGTTCGAGGCGTGTTTGAGCAGGCCCACGTTTCCGGCGGTGAGGTTCGGTGCGGCGAATCGGAACACCTGCCAGAAGGGGAAGTTCCACGGCATCACCGCCAGCACTACTCCGAGCGGTTCGTAGGAGACGTAGCTCTCCACGTCGGGTTCCGTCCCGATGTGTTCGTCCTGGAGATGTTCGGCGGCGTGTTCGGCGTAGTAATCACAGACCCACGCGCACTTTTCCACCTCGGCAACTGCGCTGTCGATGGGTTTCCCCATCTCCTTGGTCATCAACTCGGCGTAGCGCCGTTTGTTCTCGCGCAGCACGTCGCCCGCCTTCGAGATGAGTCGCTGGCGCTCCTCGATTGGTCGTTCGTGCCACTCCTCGTAGGTCTCGTGTGCCTGCTGTACTTTCTCGTCTACCGCCCCTTCGTCGTCCCCATCTATCGTCTCCAGTACCTCGCCGGTCGCGGGGTTGAGACTCTCCATGTTCGAACGGACACCATCCACACGCATGTAGCCTCTGGCGGCGTGCGCAAGGCGAAGCAACTGCCCATCCATCTTCTCCCGACGATTCCGGTCCGAGTCGGGTATCGCAATCGGCACACTCGGTGTCTCACAGAGAATCGTCGACGACCGAATCTTCGTCGCGTACCTGGTCGTGTTCGTCGTCTCGGTCCTCTTCTCCCTCGCTGTTGACACGGGCGGTCGTCCGCACTGACGGGACCGGTGGTGGCTGAGTTCTACTCCGGATCGTACCGTTCTGCGGCGGTTTCAAACGCAGTTTCGACCTGCTCTCGACTCCGGCGGCCTTCGGCTTCGGCGAGTGCTTCCGGGTCGGGGTTCACGTCGTCGTCGATGCGCGCCCACGACTTGTGGACTTTCGCGTGACACCACCGACAGAGGTAGACCGTTATCTCGTGCGAAAGCGTCTCGCCCTCGCTCGCGTAGGAGAGGTGGTGTTCTTCGAGCAGCGGTCGCTCGTCGGAGTGGGCCATCCGACGCTCTTCGAGGCCACACCGGATGCACTGGCGGTCACGGTTGCGACACCGGAAATGCGGACAGTCGCTCCAGTCCCAATCACCGTCCGGGTCGGCGACCGGACATCGAAACTCCTCCTCTCGACGCTCGCGAGCGAACTCGGGGTCGTGCTGTGGATGGTCGAAGGCGTAGCGACACTGCCCCTCGTCGGTCAGGTGGTCGCAGAGTCCGGCGTGGTCGTAGGGGTCGTCCACGCCGACGGTGGTTCCCGACGGGGTCTTCTCCATAGTCGGTTCGTAGCGTCGCTCTCGCACAAAAGTTTTGTCTCCCCCGTGAGCAGTGTGCGCCGTGCGGGTCGTACACGAATCAGACGACGGGTCGCGGACGCTGGCAACGAACGTGGAGACGGCGGACTCGTTTCTCTCGCGGGCGCGTGGGCTAATGTTCCGGCGGTCGATTCCGGCGACTACGCGCTGTCGTTCCGGTTCGACGACGTCGCGATGCGCGACGTTCACATGGTGTTCGTTCCGTTTCCGCTGGACGTCGTGTGGACGCAGGCGGGGGAAGTCAACCGAGTCGAACGACTCTCGGCCTGGACCGGGTTGGCGAAAGCCGAGGCGGACACGTTGTTCGAACTCCCGGTAGAGAGCGCGTCGAGCGTCGAAATCGGTGATACGGTCCGTCTCGTCGATTAGCTCGTCTCGGACAGCGGACTGAACTCGTCGACGGGCGTGACGGAGTAATCGACCGTGAGCGTGTCTCTCGTGGCGCGAATCTTGCCGACGAAGGCCGATATCTCGTCGAGCGTTCCTTCGATGACGAACAACTCCATGCAGTAGTGGTCGCCGACGTGGTTGTGGAAGTTCGATTTGACGAGTCCCTCGTGTTCGTGGCGGAGGTGCATCATCCGCTCTTCGACGTTCGTCGTCTCGTAATCGAAGAGAACCGTGACGATTCCCATCAGTTTCCGGTCTTCGAGTCGCCGGTCTTCGAACTCGCCGAGGAGGTTCCGACTCGCCTCTCGGACGACCTCACTTCGTCCAGTGTACCCGTGTTCGTCCGCGAACTGGTCGATTCGTTCGAGGAGTTCGTCCGGCATGGAGACGCTGACGACGGTCATGTATTAACTCAGCCCCCGTCGACTATTAGAATCTTGTTATCAGTATTCGAACTCGACTCGTTCACGTTCGGGGTCGATAGTCACGATATCACCGACCGGGATTGGGGCGACGGGGGCAGTGTGACCGAAGTCGAGGTCGAAGACGACCGGAGCGCTAGGGTCGTACTCCGAAACGAGGTCGGTCCATCTCGAATTTCCTCCTCCGTTCCGCTCGTTGCCGACCGTCGGGTATGCCGGTACGCCGGCGTCAGTTCCAGCCTACGTCGTGCTTAACCGTACCATAACAAAGTCGGATTGGACCGTATGTGAGGGTATGTCGAACCGCTCTGCAGGAGGATACGAGTCGGCGGTCGAGTGGCCGTCGCTCGCGCCGAATCGAGCGTTGCTGCTGTTGGTTCTCGTCGGCGGCAAGACGCTCGACGCCGTGAGTACGATTACCGTCCTCCACCTCCGTGACGACGTGTTCGAGTCGGTGTGGCTCACCCGGACGCTCATGCAGGAGTTCGGGATGGTCGCTGGCTCGCTCATCACTCTCGTCCTCGCCGTGGTCGGCGTCGCCATCCTCGCCGAGAGCGGTCTTCTCGTCGCCCACCTGGTCCCCGACTCGTGGGCACCCGAGGGGTATCCGGCCGCGTTCCGGACGACCACGTATCTCGCAGCGAGTGCGTGGTACGGATTCCTGGGTCTCCACAACTTCTCGTTGCTGCTCTAAACCTCGGTGTTCAGAGTTTGGCCGCCGTCGAGGGTGTCATAGAACGATTAGCACTCCAAAGAGCAGGGTGAACGCTGAAGTGGAATGAGTTCAGTGACCCTGCAAGATATCCTTCGGTAGAGTCCTTCTTCAATGTCGTGGAGACAGAGACGCTAGCGCTGTTCGAGCACCTCTCCTTCGAGTTTCTCGAAGAGTTCGACGTGTTCGTCCCGGCGCAGACGGGGCGAACACGAGACCACGAACCACCAGAGCTGATGCGTGGCTTTCTCCACTGCTACTACAAGGACATCTACGGCATCCGTCCTGTTGAACGAGAGCTTCGGAACGCGGTTGTCTGGCTGAGCTGTGGCTTCGATCGACCGCCGTCAAGAGACGCGGTCGATCGCTTCCTCACCGACCTCGAACACATCGCTGACGATGTCTTCACCCACCTCGTCGAGCAGGCCGCGACGGGCGGCCTGCTCGACGTGACCTACCGCATCGATTCGACCGATGTGAGGGCGATGCCCGCCGATCCAGATGCGTCGAAGTGCTACGATCCGACT
>NZ_JBPEHH010000048.1:0-34497 GCF_054177595.1 Haladaptatus ordinarius
GACGTTTTTTGGCAGGAGGTGTTGCTGATCTTGATCGTATCGGACAAAGTTGGACGTCATGAGAATCCTTACGCTGTACAGGAGTTTCAGCTAGATAAGATTTATGTCATATGGCTCGATATCCAGAGAATCTGAGTCATCCCGTCGATGTTTCTTGGACAGGCTCTATCGCGACCTCCGAAAGGATACTGGCACTCTCGATTGCGTCTCTTCTCGACAGCGTGTCGTCTGGGTCCGTCGAGTAGTTCTCGCGATGACGGTTTGCTCCGAGGAAACTGTTCGCACCCGGTGATTCTCGGCTGGTTCGTCTTCGTCGCTCGATGCGACCGGCTAGTAGGTCGCCTGGATTCCAACGAACGACCCGTCACCGTGTCCGCTTTCTACCGGTTCGAGTCCGTCGATTTCGTCGAGCCAGTGGTAGATGGTCTGGACGTACTCGAACTCGGTGAATCCCGCGGTTTCGAGCGCGTCGACGAGTTCCTCGGTCGAGACGAACACCGCCTCCCGATAGAACGGGTTTTCCTCTTTCATCTCTTGGTACTTCTTTCCGACAGAACTGTTCTTGTCGATGAAGCCGATTACGAGAGTGCCGGACGGCTTGAGGATTCGTTTGGCCTCCGCCAACGTTCGGGGAATATCGTCGACGAAACAGACCGCCGTCACGATTAATGCCGTATCGAACGTCGAATCGTCGAAGGGGAGGAACTCGGCGACACCTTTCACTACGTCGATTCCCCGCTCTCGGGCGTACCCGAGCATCTCGTCGGACGGGTCGATTCCGACCTCCATCCCGAGAGGCCCGGCGAACCGCGCACTTCCGACACCGATTTCGATTCCGTACCCACTCGTCGGAACGAGACGACGCAGAGCGTTCAATTCAGACTGGTAGGCCGCCTCGTGGTCCTCGAACCATCTTTCGTACTGTTCGGTGTGTTCTTCGAACGGCGCTGCCTTCGGCATGGGCGACAGTACGATGTTCGGGGATACCAACGTTCGGTACGGGAGATGCGGTCCCCCGTATTGAGGTCACGGTACATTCTCCACTTCGGAGAGAACCGGTATTTACGTCAGAGACGCCGTTCGATGGCTGGTGGGCCACCGCAGAACAAAGCCTGAATCGACCGTCAGATGCGTCGATGGAGGTCGAACACGAAGGTGATGACCTACTGCGGTTGCCGGACGGGTTGCACACACCGTGGACGAAACTCGTCTATCTACTAATTGCGGGCGCTGGGACCGTTGAGGAACTTTCTATCGCATTGGGGCTCAAACGTCTCACTTTGTATAGCATGACCGTTCCGGAGTCCGCGTTCGTCCGGCGAAGTAGTCATAGACTAGAAGTGACACCTGCTAAACGAACATCCTCGTGACGATTGACGGGGTTGCGATTTTGGCCTCCGTTTTCTCCTCCGAATCTCGACCACCGTTGTAGCAGTCTATACCACAGACGGTAGTTGCGAACCAAGCGTCCAGGAGAACACGATACAGACGGTAATCGTCGAGGAAGACATAACTGGGTTCTCTGCACTAGAGACGAGGTGATGACAGGAGAAGCGCGACGTTCTTCCGGTGAATCTGGCCCGTTGAGTGGCATCACCGTGTTAGACGCCTCCCGTGTCCTGGTGGGGCCGTTTTGTACGATGCAGCTCGGTGACCTCGGGGCGAACGTGATAAAGGTTGAACGCCCAGGCACCGGTGACCAGACGCGGGGCTGGTATCCGCCCACGTACGGAGATGGCGACGAGAGCGCCTACTATATGAGCGTCAATCGGAACAAACGTTCCATCGCACTCGACCTCGCGTCCGAAGAGGGCCGAGACGTGTTTCGCGACCTGGCCTCGGAGGCGGACGTCGTCGTCGAAAACTTCCGCGTTGGAAAGATGGAAGAGTGGGAACTCGGCTTCGAAGACCTCCGGGCAGACAACCCGGACCTCGTCTACTGTTCACTGACCGGGTACGGCGAATGGGGACCGGACCGTGACCGGCCAGCATACGACATCATCATGCAGGCAGAAGGTGGGATGATGAGTATTACCGGCACGGAAGACGGACCGCCGGTCAGGGTCGGCGTGGCGATTGCCGACATCGGTGCTGGAATGTACGCCACGCAAGCAATCTTGGCTGCTCTCTTCGAGCGCGAAGTCGGTGATACTGGTGGACAGAAAGTCGACGTAAGTCTACTCGACGGACAGGTCGCCTGGATGACCTACATGGCATCCTACTATTTCGCGACCGGAGAGGCTCCGGGGCGGATGGGAAGCAAGCACCCGACGATTTCACCGTACCAAGCGTTTCCGACGGCGGATGGATACATCGTGGTGGCCGTTGCATCGGAAGCGATATGGCCACGATTCTGTCGGTCGGTCGACCGTGAAGACCTCGTTGCCGATGACAGGTTCGAAACGAACGCTGACCGCGTCGAAAACCGCGAAGAGCTAGACGCGATTCTCGAAGCAGAATTGGAATCCTACACGACTGAAGAACTCGAATCACTCTTCGACGCCCACGATGTGCCCGCCTCTGCGGTGACCGACATGGAGGGAGTCTTCGATAATCCGCAGGTGAAAGCACGCGATATGCACCAGACGGTCGACCATCCGACTGCTGGCACCATCGAGATGCCCGGAAGTCCGATGCATTTCTCAGAGACACCGACGACAATAGAGCGTCATCCGCCCCGGCTCGGAGAGCACACGGAGGAAATCTTACTGGAGTACGGATACAGTCGAAGCGAAATCGACGATTTACGGACGCTCGATGCGGTAGAGTGACTGTTGTCGGCTGTACAGGCGCACGTTTAAATAGAGGAGGACTGTTCGCGTGACAAATACGTCACTAGAATTATATTTTCGTTGGTTCAGAGGAGACACCGGGTGACTGGATACCGAGACTCGTTTGGCGTAGAGTGTCAGAGCGCGCCGATTTCGGTCGACACCCCCGCTACGTTGTCGAACTCGATTCGGGCCCCTCTATCCACAACGTGATGCCCTCCCCGTTCTCGCCGTGACACTGGACTCGCGTCTGGGTGTTCGGTAACTCCGTCTACGGGTGATGAAAGGCTTATCTCCGACGGCCACCAATCGTGTGACGTGATAACGTACCATGAGCGACGCACTTCTCGTCATCGATATGGTTACCGACTTCGTGACCGGGGTCATCGCCGCGGAGCGCGCAGGACGCATCGTCCCGACGATCAGCGACGACCTCCTTCCGGTAGCGCGTGACACCGGCGTTCCCGTCATCTACGTCAACGACGCTCACCGACCCGAGGACTTCGAACTGAAAATCTGGGGCGAACACGCGATGCGCGGGACCGACGGAGCCGAAGTGATTCCCGAACTCACACCGCAGGCGGGCGACGACGTGTTCGAAAAGCGGTTCTACGACGCGTTTTACGAGACCGGCCTCGACGCCCACCTTCGGAGTTTGGACGTCGACCGCGTCGTTTTGACCGGGTTGCACACGAACATGTGTGTGCGACACACCGCTGCGAGCGCGCTCTTTCGCGGCTACGATATCGCCGTTCCGTCCGACGGCGCGGATGCGTTCAGCGAGGTGGCTCACAAAGACGGGCTCCAGTACCTCGAAGAGGTTTACGGCGCAGAAATTACGACCAGCGAAACGTTGGTCGACGAGTGGGAATCGGCCGCCGCGATATGAGTACCCGGTTCGGCCTCGCGGCGAGCGGTGTCCACGTCCCGGGACTTCCGTCGAAAGTTTCTGCCCGTCGAACTGCCCTGGAATCGAACGATAGCCCACGTCGACCGCAGTGAGTATCGTCTCATGCCGAATAGCAGCCAGACCGTAGACTCCGCTCTCCTATCGGCACCGTCTCTATTCACGCCATCGGTGCTCGTCGAAAAAGGGGGGGCTCAGTGCCTGCGATACGGAAACGGAGCGTCTCAGATACCACCGCGTTGTTGCCGTCGAATCAATTCTTTTGACTCACTGCACCACTTTTACTCGCATGAAGGCAGTGTTCCACCACTCGAACGACGACCCCGAACTCCACGAGCGCGTCGTCGGAAATATCGCCAATCTCCTCGACGACGAGACCATCGAGCTAGACGGCCTCGTCCTCGTCGCCAACAGCGGCGGTCTCGAACTTTTGACGGTCGACTCCGCGCAGCGTGAGCAGATAGCGACTCTCAACGACCGTGGCGTCCGCTTCAAGCAGTGTCGCAACACCATCGACGGGACGCCTATCACTGAAGACGATTTGATAGACGGGATCGAACTCGTTTCCTCGGGTGTCGGCGAACTGACCCGGCTTCAAGACGATGGCTACGCGTACATCAAACCCTGAGTCTTCCCGTTTCTGAAGACGCGGAGCCGAGTGTCGGGGTCGGACGCGAAGAACAAACTAGAGGAACAGCGCCGGAACCGTATTTCGGAAGATGTTGAGGGCGATGACGAACAACAACGCGACGACGAACCAGTTGAACTTCCGTTCGTCGACTTCGAGTCGCCGTAAGTAGGTGCCAATGAGCAACCCGACGACGGTGACGACGGCGATGACCGACCCGAGCCAGAGGCGATACGTCGTCATGAGGTCGGTGAAAAAGACCATCTGGACGATACGAACGGTGAAGATGGTGCCCAACACCATCGAGAGCCCACCGATGTATCGCTCGACGTCACGCTCGAAGGTGTGGAAGTAAGCGGGCAAAAGCGGACCGAGGTTCGCAACGGCGAGCAAAAAGCCCTCCAGGAAGCCTGCCACGCTGACCGCAATCGGGTGGTGGGCTTCCTGGATGGTCACGAAGTTCCTGAGGACCTGAAAGAGGACGTACGCAAAGATGACGAGGCCGATGATGAACGGGACGATGGGGCCGGTGCTGTACTGCGCGAGGAACGAGACACCCAGCACGGAGCCAATCACGGCGAGGAGCAGCAACGCCCACTCCTCACGGACGAACGTGAGCCCAGTGTTGGTCTCGCCAATCTGGAACATATTGATCATCCACGGTGGGATGGCGAGGACGACGACCGCGAGCGTCGGGTCGATGACTGACGCGAAGATGGGCGTCGTGATGAGTGCATAACCGAATCCGATCATTCCCTTGACCACGCCGGCGACGATTGCGACACCGACGAACAACGCGAGAAGTCCCACCGAAACGTTCGACTGAACGCCCTTCGTGACGTTCTCAGTGCCGGGGAAGAAGACGACCGAACCGACGACGACGACGAACGTCGCCAGTACCATCATCACCTCGCGGTACTGGAGGTCGAAGAGGTTCGAGACGAACTGTTGACCGTTGATGTGTGATTCACGCTGACTCATGCGCTCTCTACGCCCACTTCGGAAGGCACACTCATCCGTCTGAACGTCTCGGCAGCGTGTGCAGATATTCGAGTCCGTTCTCAAAACAGAAAGGAGGTTCCATGGCCGTCGTATTTCGGGGAAAGACGGGAACCGGTACAAAAAATCCCTCACAGGTATCGGCAATATTCCCCAGCGGTCTGTTTCACTCGCGCGTTCCGCCGCTGGCACCGTGAGCGTCCGAGAGTCACGGTCGGGAAGGACGAAAGCTCGCGTGTCATATAAGTATTCAAATATATATTATAATTTAAATGAGTTCTGATTCCGTGTGGTGAGGTGTCCTCGCGAAAGCTGGCTCTGTGATCAGGCCCGAGACTCTGAGTCGGACTCCCAGCACGCGGCCTTCTGCGCCAGTTCGGTAAATGAGACCGATCGTTCCTGTCTTGATACCGGGACTGGTCGAGGAAATCAACGACGGCTGTCGGCGTGTCGTCTCTGTCTCTCGTTCTCACACACCTGGGTTCGAATGGGGGGCGGGGTCGACGATTACCATCACGAACGACGAAAGGATACCGGTACCAACGCTTGACGCCGACTGAGGTGAAGTGGTGCTCGGAACGTCTCTCGAACTCAAGTATTAACAACAGTCTCAGCGTACAGCATTTTAGTGTTCACGTCAGTAACAGCGATCGTCTGGAACAGGACGGAACAGCGACTTCGGTTGCCGTGGCGACTCGTCGTCGCCACAATCGTGTTCGGGGCCCTCTCGTTTGGGTTGATAGTATTGATTCGACCATTCTTAGTGCCGGTGTTCGTCGGTTTGAACCTCGACGTATTCGGGCGAGAAGGACGACTGTTGCTCCTCACGTTCGTGGAACTGTGCGGAGTTTGTCTACTCACTTACATAGTCGGTCGGTTCGTCGACCGCCGTATATTCGCGGACTTCGGCTTTCATTTCTCGCGTACGTGGTGGCTCGACTTCGGATTCGGACTCGCCCTCGGTGGGATACTTATGACCTCGATTTTCGCGGTCGAGTTCGTGGCCGGGTGGATCCGAATAACCGGTCAGTTTCGAACCGTACCTGGAGTGGATTTCCTCGATGCCTTGCTCGTTTCGGCTCTCATCTTCGTTTTTGTCGGAATCAGCGAGGAGTTGCTGGTTCGCGGTTACTTACTGACGAACCTCACCGAGGGTTTCCGGTGGTTTCGACTGGTGAATTCGAACGTGGCAGTCGTGGCAGCGACTATCTGTTCTTCTGTCATCTTCGGTTTCGTACACATTTTCAACCCGAACGCGACACTCACGAGCACGTTCGTTATCATCCTCGCCGGTTTTATGCTTGCATCCGGATACGTACTCACTGGCGAGTTGGGGATATCGATCGGTTTACACATCTCCTGGAACTGGTTTCAATCGAGCGTCTACGGTTTTTCTGTCAGCGGGCTTCGGCTTCCCGTGACGGTCGTCGCGACTGAGCAAGTCGGCCCTCGACTCATCACCGGCGGATCATTTGGACCGGAAGCAGGTCTCGTCGGAATCAGTGCGATTCTCATCGGAACGGCTGCTATCGTGCAGTGGGTTCGATTCCGTGAGGAGCGTGTTTCTTTAAATCCAGCTGTGTGGACACCAGAGCTCCGGTGACTTCTTTCATGCGAGGAATCGGTCGGGACGATGTACAGCGTCGTTTTGTAGTTACCCGTTTGACTCGGCCTGTGAAAACAGCGCGTCGTTGCCCGTCCACACGCCGATTCGAACCAGAATGCCTTGTTGCAGGGGACGATAACACTGTTCTCAGGCGAAGAAATCGCTGTTCTTCGTGAGATTTGTGGTGAATTGGACACCTCGTCGATATCGAAAGAATTTCTTCGCCGTCGTATCGTCGCGACGTTCTGACTCTTCGAGGTATCACTCCCGTTCGCGGCCTCCGGTTCAGGTATCAGGACTGACGTTCCTGTTCGAGCGGAACACGTTGTCCGGGTCGTACCTGGTCTTGACCTCGACGAGGCGGTCGAGGTTAGCGCCGTAGGTCGCCCGAATGCGATTGTCGCCCTCGTCGGCGGTCTGGAAGTTGACGTAATTGCCGCCGGTCGAAAAGGGTCGGAACCGTTCCCAGGCATCGCGAACCCACTGCTGGAACCCTCCAGCGTCTGGGTCGTCCGGCTCCCACTGGGCGATTACACCGTACGCAAAGCGGACGTCGCGGTTTCCCACGGCTCCGTCGTCCTCGTCGAACTCGTTGAGGGCGCCGCCGATGTGCAAGAAGCCAATTCGTGCCCCCGGGATGGGGCATTCGGCGGCCAGGTCCCGCATGGTCGACAGGAGGTCGGCGGTCAACTCGGCGGCGAACTCGGTCTTCCAGTAGTAGTGGTTCCCATCGGGCTCGGTCGCGTCGAGATAGGACTGCACCCGAGTGTACGGCTGTTCAGAGAGCAGGTCCACGACGGGGTCGTCCAGTGCTCGGATTGGGGCGAGTACCTCGTCGGTACGGTCACCGCTGTAGCAGACGGCCATGGTACAGATTCGCTCCCCGTGCCACTCCTCGGGGACGAATGGAACCGGAGGGGCCCGAAGGAGGTGCAGGTATACCGTTAGCTCGCGGGGCGCCTCGGCGGTAATCTCTCGATAGGCTCCGAGAATCTCGTCGGCCCGCTCGAACGGCCAGGCGATGAGGCCCCCGTAGACGGTCGGGCCGACCTCGTGCAGACGGTAGGTGAACGACGTGACGACGCCGAGATTCGCCCCGGCACCGCGAATCGCCCAGAAGAGCTCCGCGTTCGCCTCGCGGCTGACCCGTCTCACCGTGCCGTCCGCGGTGACGATTTCGACTTCGAGCAGGTTGTCGACCGTCCAGCCGAATCGACGGGTCAGGTAGCCGAAGCCGCCGCCGAGCGTCAATCCGGCGATACCGGTTTCGGAGACGAAGCCCAACGGCGTGGCCAGCCCGTGGAGCTGGGTCTCCCGGTCGACGTCCCCTAAGAGACAACCAGCCTGGGCCGTCACGGTTCGCGCCTCGGGGTCGACGAGGACCCCACGGAGTCGGGACATGTCGATAGTGAGGCCGCCGTCGGTCAGGGCCGTGCCGGCGATGTTGTGGCCGCCACTTTTCACCGAGAGCGATAAGTCGTGTTCACGGGCGAAGTCGACCGCGGCGACGACGTCGGCTGTGCCCGTCGGCTGCACGACGAGCGCTGGCGTCTTCTCGACCATCCCGTTCCAGAGACGAACGGCCTCCTCGAAGCCGTCGTCTTCGGGGGAGAGAAGCGGGCCGCGCAGACGGTGTCGAAATGCCTCGACCGTCTCCCGGGCCATCGTGGTCGGTGGGCCTTCGCGTGTCGCGATGGTAGTCTGGGTCATGACTCCTCGGTGCTCGCTACGCTCCGCGGAGAAATGTAAATACCTCGTGAAATATTTCACTGCGTGAAAGACGGGTCCAGCTCCGTGGCGAACCCGAGAGGACCTGCCCCGTGAGAGCGTCCTACGAGGTGAGTTCCGAGGAGACGAGTGTGTCGAACGCCTGCGGTTCGACCGGCTTCGCCTCTCTCCGGACGCGCTCGAACGTCGAGATAGCCCACTCGCGGGCCTCCGGGGCGTCCGTATCGATTACAGCCAGGAGTGCCCCGGTCTCGATATCGTGACAGCAGATACCGACCCGGTCGTCGACGATGCCGAGACCGCACCGGTTTCCGTCGGGGAGGTCGTCGTGGACGAAAACAGTGCAGTTCTCACGGGCGGCGGCCTCCGTGATTCGTTCGGGGTTCCAGGCGACGGTTCCCTCGAGCGCGGTCGGCGAGTAGACGTACTCCAGTTCCATGCCGTCGAGGACGGCCTGGCAGACCGTCTCGTTGTTGATCGACTTGAAGACGATACTGTCGAACCCCCGCATTCGACTGGTTCCCTGGATGAGCTGTGTGATTCGTTCGACGGGTTCGTACGGGTATCCTGGTCCGGGATGTGAGACCACGGCATCGGCGAACAGGTCGACACTGAACCCGTCCATCTCTCGTGGCAGCCACCGCCAGACGTCGCGTAACTTGCGTTCGGTCTCCATCGCCTCGCGGAGGCCCAGAAACCGGTTGGCGACGAACTCGCCCAACCGAGTCAGTTCGTACGTCAAACCGTCCCGGACTATCCATCGCCGTTCTTCGAAGTCGGTGAGGATGCGCCCGATTGTCGGCGAGGAGGCACCCGTCGCGGCCCGAAGCTCCGCCCGCTCACGAGGAGCATCGGTCAGTTCCTCGAGCACCCCAACCCGGTGGTTCGACCTCGCGAGGAATTCGATGGCTTCGATTGCGGACTCCATGGTCTAGATACGGCGGCAAAAGTATATAGTCGATGGTGGGGCGACACGCCGGAGACGGTAGGGAAGTCACTACCGCGTTTCGAGGAGACGAGGGGTCACAGCTCGGACTTCGTCGAACCCTGACCGACAGAGTTCTCTCAGACCAGGGGGTTCGTGTTATCCCTCCAGTCAGAACGGGAGACACGCGTCCGTGTCCCTTCGATAGCGTCGAAACAACACCTCGCCACCTCTCCCTGTCTGTAATCCGACGGTAACGGGCAAGGAGAGTATGGCCCCCACAAGCGCCTCTTTCCGCTGGCTCGGTGGAACGAAACGAGAGTCCTATCAGCACCGGAGAGTTCCGGCGAGGCACGCTTCGTCGCTTTCGCCGTTGCTTTCGCGATTCTCGCTCCAATACACCTCGGGAGTACGTGAAAATCGGAAAACGCGGCTAGAAGGTGATGACTTCGTAGCCGTCGTTCACGAGCGACCGGATACTCGGGTGGCCGTCGTGGTCGTCGAGTGTCACCACACCGGCATCACTGACTGCGTCCTCGACGCCGTATGCGCCGGAGCAGTAGTCACAGACAGCCGTGTTGTCACGAACAGTCTGATAGAGGTTGTGGTAGTCGTTGTCCTCGTCTTCCAGTTCGGGAATCCACTTCGTCCCGGCGCCGTCGAAGATGAGTTCGACATCGTCACCCTCGGCCTCGAAGAATTCGGTGGCTGTCTCGAGACCGTTCAGGAGACGGCCTCTGTCGGCGTGCGATTCGGTGTCGGCGAGAATCATGACTGCTGCTTTCGTCATTGTGAACTCCCCTACTGGCTATGCGGCTAAAAACTACACTCGGTTGGGAGCGACACACGCACAAGCGATACGGAATTTGGGGACAATTCAACGGAAAAGTATGGCGTTCTAGTGGGTGTGCTGGTGGGTACTGTCACCCCGAGTGAACTGTCCGGAGAACGCTCGTTGGACGACTTCGGGGAGTGCCGGATGGATGTGGACGGCGTTCCGTATGTCCTGTACCGTCCCCGATTCGGTGTTCATCGCAACCACGACCTCCTGAACGAGCACCGAGGCCTCCGGACCGATGATGTGACAGCCGAGAATTTGCCCTTCGAGATCGATGAGTACCTTCACGAAACCTGTCGCTTTCATCGCGTCTCCTCGGGCGGTATCTTCGTACCGGTACGTGTTCGTGGCGTACTCGCGGTCCGCTGCACGGAGTTCTTCCTCTCTCGCACCCACACCCGCGACTTCGGGAGCGGCGAAGACGGCAAACGGCATCGCACTGTAGTCGACGGGTTCGAGGTCGCTGCCGAAGACGTTCCGCGCGACTGTACGGGCCTCGTGGTTGGCGTTGTGTTTCAGCAGATGTTCCCCGACGATGTCGCCGAGCGCCCACACGTCGTCGGCAGTGGTTCGCAGGTACCCGTCGGTCTCGATGAAACCCCGGTCGTCCGTCTCGACGCCAGCCGCAGCGAGATTTAGCGTATCGGAGTTCGGAACTCGTCCAGCAGCGATGAGCAGTTCGTCTCCAGTAACGGTCACCGGGTCGGCGTCTTCGACGATTCCTGCGTCGTCGCCGTACTCGTACGAACGAGCCTCTACCGTCACGACACCATCGGTCTCCGTGACCGTGGTGGCCGCGTGGGCGGTGTGGACGGTGAACCGGTCGGCGTAGCGGTCGGTGAACGCATCTGCCACCTCCTCGTCGGCCTCGGGGAGGAGGGTCGGTCGCCGGCCGATTATCGTCACCTCGCTTCCGAACGTCCCAAAGAAGTGTCCAAGTTCGGCTGCGATGTACCCGCCACCGACGATGACGAGATGGTCCGGTGGGGTTTCCAATCTGAGTGCTCCCGTGCTCGTCAGGTAGTCGACGTCTTCGATACCGGCGATAGGGGGGATGGCGGGTCGGGAACCGGCCGCAACGAGAACCGTCTCCGCTCGGAGGCACGCGCCGTCGTCCTCTCCGCCGGAAACCTCGACGGTCCGCTCGTCGACGAACCGCCCTTCGCCAACGAACAGGTCGTGTTGCGACGACGAGCGTAATCCCCGACGGATGGACTCGGCGTCGGCGTCTACCTCCTCGTTCACCTCACGGACGATGTCGGCGAACGCGACGTCGTTGACGTCTGCATCGATATGGAACTCGCTGGCACGTTCGATCGTTTCGAGAACGTCAGCGTGATACAACAGCAGCTTCGACGGGATGCAGCCGCGATTGAGACAGGTTCCGCCGAGCGGTCCCTTCTCCACCACGGCGACGGACTGTCCTCGATTCGCTGCGACGTTCGCCACGTCCAGGCCGGAGCCTGAGCCGATGACGAGGAAATCGAATTCGTCCATGTCAAGTGCCTACATGCGCCAGGGAAATAGGCTAGCTGGCTGGAAGAACTCGGTGCACTCGGTCGTTTGTTAGCTTACGCGAGGTGCGACGCCACCCCCTCGACGAGCGAGTGCCGGCGTGCGAGCAGGCCGGGGTAGTACACAGACAGCCGAGGCGTTCATCCGGCACGGGACGGCGTTCTCTCTATCCACGGACGGGAAAGAAAATCACCGACAGACTCGATTCGATGAGCCGGAGTGTGTTCCTAGTCGCCATCACGAAAAGAAACCCAGAAGGGGCAAGCACGCCGGCAGATACACCATCGACATCCGTTTCCAGTCAGTCCTCTCACGGTGAAGGCCGAGGGCGTTCGCCTCGAAATTAGTTTGCACGATGCGCGTGAGAGTTATATCGACGGTAGTCGTAGTCCCCGCACCTGACAGGTCGATCTACCCGTGACATGCACCAACTGTGGGGAAGAGGAGTACCTGGTCGAACAGTACCACGTTCACCTTTCTACGGGCCAAGTCGTCGAAATATATCTCTGCGAAGGATGTCGCCACAAATTCGTCACTGCCGACTGGGTCGAGTTCGTGATTTAGCCGGCCGGTGCAGAACCACGAAGTTGGTTTTCGGAGATAATCAGACCGAACTCGCGAGATGACTCGCTGTAACCGTACGTTTCGTGCCGAAAACAGTGCGGACGTCACGCCAGAACTAACGACCCCAAAATCCAACTGTTGCACTCGCATTTCTGTAGGCAGATGACCTCTCTCCGACGAATCGTCGTCGATATACTGAAACCTCACGAACCGACGATACTGGAACTCGCACGACGCATCGCAGAGAGCGACGGCGTAGAAGGGGTCGACGTAACGTTGCTCGAAACCGACAAGGAAGTCGAGAATGTCAAACTCACGATAGAGGGGGACGGTATCGAGTACGACGACATTTGCGACGTCGTCGACGAACTCGGTGGAAGTATCCACTCTATCGATAACGTCGCATATGGGGAGTACATCGTCGAAGAACGCAAAACACCACAGGATTGAATCGTGAAGCCGAGCCAGCTTCGACGACTATTGAAAAAAGACTCCGTTCGTTCTATCTCACGGCGATACTTCGTCTCGAACGGGTTCGACGGCACGTTGACGAGTATCGGCATCGCCGTTGGGTCGTTTCTGTCGGGTGTTCCGGAGGGAATCACCGTCTTCAAGATAGGCGTTGGAGCCGCCATCGGCCTGAGTACGTCCGGTGTATGGAGCGTCTGGGAGATCGAACGCGCCGAAAAGCGAGCTGAGAGACGGCAGATCGAGCGGGCGATGCTACGAGATTTGGACGAAACCCAGCTACATCGCGAACACAGAGGTGCACGCATCATCAATGCCGTCCTCAGTGGAGTTGGTCCCCTCATCGGGATTCTTCTCCCAGTCGTACCGTTTCTCTTCGTGGGAACGTTTCTAACGCTTTTTCTCGCGACCGTGTTCGCAGTGATGATTGGCGTCGGATTGCTCTTCGTCTTCGGCGCCTACATGGGATCGATCTCGGAACAGAGCTGGTACGTTGCCGGTATCCGGATGGCGATCGCAGGCATCGTCGTCGCGTTACTGAACGTGGTCTTACCGGGATGACACCATCGAGACGACTGACAGTCTCGCTATCAATCCCGATTCGGTCACGATTGCATTAGGGTCGACAGTGGTCCGGCCGAATGTCGGCTCGTTCTGTCACTCCGACGGTAATCGATAAATCGTTAACTGTGAAGCGACCGAACCCCATCAGGTATGTACGATACGATTCTCGTGCCGACCGATGGGAGCGAAGGTTCAGAGCGGGCCGTCGAGTTGGCCATCGATCTCGCAACGACATACGATGCAACACTACATCCGCTCCACGTCATCGACGTGAACATGCTCGCGATAGAAGATGAATTCGAAACCATACTTTCATCGCTCGAAGATTCCGCACAGGAGATGGTAGACGATGTCGTCGAACGGGCTACTAACGCAGGAGTCAGTACGACCGAGGGCTTTTTCGATCTAGGCGTTCCTTACAAGGTGATTCTCGACTACGCCGACGAACACGATATCGATCTCATCGTGATGGGAACGCACGGTCGGACGGGGCTCGATCGCTATCTCCTCGGCAGCATCACCGAGAAGGTTGTCCGTACATCCGACGTCCCGGTGCTAACGGCCCGTGTACCGGACACTGAATCGTAGTCACGAAGCGGTGACAGCTCCGTGTGCGTACCGATTCACGACACACACCAGCGCGTTGTTCTAGGCGCTTCGGTGGTCTCTGAGATTGGTGTCGCCCTTACGCGAAACCGTCATCGAGCACGACGACGGGCAGGAGTCCCAAAGTAGGACCCTGCGACAGGTGAGACCACGGTCACGCTCACGCGGCCGGCCAACGACCGACACGGCTGGAAGCAATTCAGCAAGACAGTGCGCCGCGAACGCATTCACGCCCGGCAATTCCTCAGGGGCGGGTATGCGTCGCGATGTCGGCCCAGACGAGACGGTGGTCAGAAGCCATAGCGACGTCTTCGCCGAGGTTCCGCTTCGTCGCGGTCTTGCTCGGCCAGACAACCGACGAGGCACGAAGCGAGAGGTCCGGGGACGGGAGGACGTAGTCGATCTGTTCGACAACGCCCTCGAAATCGCCGCCGAACCGTGTCGCGGTGGGGAGACCGCGTTGTGCCCCGCCTGGACTCTTCGGGAGGCGGTCGGTGTAGAAGTCGTCGTTGTCGAGGAAGAACTCCTGAGCGGGGTCAAGCGGACGCTCGTCCCGACCCAGACCCGGTCCCGCGTTCATGTCGCCCATCAGGACGTAAGAGGCGTCATCGTCGAGACCGCCGCGGACACCACTGTCGTCGTAGATGTAGTCTTCCCCAGCGACGTAATCTGCGAAGAATCGGACTTCGTCGTGGTTCCACCTCCCGTTGAAGTTGTTCACGCCGTCGAAGCCGGGCGGCGTCGGGTGCGCGAACAGGCCGTGGACCGTCCCTCCCTCGACCTCGAACGGAACATCGATGTGAGTCTTCGAAGAGAGTCGATAGACGTCGAGTTCCTCCTCCGTAAGGTAGATGGCGAGTTCGTCGTCCTCGGGGTCCGTGACGACGCCTTCTTCGCCCGCTACCGGAATGAGGTTCCCGGGCATGTCCGCCCATTTGAACGTCTGGAAGGAACGAACGCTCGACTCGTCGATCGGGTACTTGCTCGCGATGGCGAACGCATAGTGACCCGGATACACCCCGAACCCGAACGCGTCACCGGGTCGTTCGCCGAACGTTCCGTCCTTGTTGAAATCGTAGTCCTGTTCGGGGAGGACGCCCGTGTTGCTCTCTGGCTGGAGTGTGTATTCGTAGTCGATTCCGTCGAGGTCGTCCCGTTGCGGGACGCTGAGGTAGTTCTCGACGAAGGCGTCGATGTTCGCTCTATCGGTGTATTTGCCCTGCTGGAAGTTGTTGGTGAGTTCGTTGACGACGAGGACGTCTGGCTGGACTTCCTGGATGACTCGGGCGGCCGCTTCCGCCTGTGGGTCACCCGGGTTCTGGACCTGCTCGGTCTCCAGTTCGATTACGTTGAACGCCGCGTAGCGAGTCCCACGACCCTGTTCTCTGTGTCCCGTTCGCTGTCGACCGCTCACGGTACCGACGAAACCGACTGCAGTCGCTGTACCACCGATCTTCTCGAGTAACGATCGTCTGGTCTGAGGTCGAACCATCGGTCGCATCGATGGTACACGTCCATATTAATATTTCCGAACACATAACTAGTTAGTAATACGAACCGACATCTGATTGTTAGAAGACGGAGATTCGAGATGACCACGAACACCGTAGAGAATCGGACTCCGTCAAGTAAAGGCCTCCCGACAGATCGACACTACCGTCTCGTGGTCGAACGTGGTGGGGTTCGTTTCCATGTTGATGTTCTGCAGTGCTCGCGTGGCGATGGTATCCCAGTCCCAGTCTTCCGGAGCACCCTGTAGCGATGTTTCGAGATCCAGCGTGGCGAGAAGCGTTTCGATACGAGATGCGAGTTCCTGGCCTGGTGCATCGGTCTCGTTCACGAGCCGACTGTATCGCAGTCGCGCTCGCTCGGAAGTACTCGCATTCGCGGTGACGACGTGTGGGAGAAGCAGTGCGTTCGTATGTCCGTGGGGCGTGTCGTATAGGCCACCAACGGCGTGACTGATGGCGTGGACGGCACCGAGTCCGGCGTTGTTCATCGCCAGTCCCGCGAGGTAACTCGCGTTGAGCATCCGTTCGCGTGCCAGAACGTCGTCCCCGTCGGTAACCGCTCGTGGGAGGGCGCTCACAGCGACGTCGAACGTCTCACTCGCGTAGGGGTCCGTCAGCGGCGATGCTTCGGACGAGACGAACGCTTCTATCGCGTGTGTCACGACGTCGAATCCGGTGATGGCTGTCAGATACGGAGGGAGGGACGTCGTGAGTTCCGGGTCGAGGATGGCCGTCTCGGCTCGGAGCGTCGAATGGCCGATACTCGTCTTGACGTTCGCGTCGTGGTCGCTGATCACCGCCCAGTGGCCCGTTTCGGTTCCCGTTCCCGCAGTCGTCGGGACGAGTACAGTCGGAGTGTCCATCCCTGGGGAAGGGGGACGAGAGTCGGGGGACGTCGGCCGTAGCGCGTCGAACGACCCGAACGCCGGTAGCGCACAGCCTGCCTTCGTGGCGTCCATCACACTTCCACCACCGACCCCCACTACGACGTCGGCCTCTTCTGTCACGTTCCGTACCGCTCGTACCGTCTCGACGGTGGGATTCGATTCGACTTCGTCGAAGACGGTTTCCACCGAGAGGCGCTCGTGAATCGGCTCAAGCAGACCCGCCTTCCGGACGCCCCTGTCGGTGATTACTGCGACAGAGTCGGCTCGGTCGACGAGTCCGAGAGACGAGAGAGTATCGATTCCACTGCGTTCGTGGTAGGTAGGCGGCGGTGGGGTAAACAGGACCATGCGAGTCGGCGAATCGTTTTCGAGTACCGTGTAAAGACGTAGTGACAAACATATCGGCATTTTTCTACCAGAACGAGCGAGTACGCAGAACGGACGGGGCAGACGAGTACGTGTCGATGGGGTTAGCCACTCACTTCGGTGTCGTCTCCCGATTCGACACTCCCCGACGAGACGTCGGGCCAGACGCGCCAACCGGCGACGGTGAGCCCGAGGAACCACCACACGAACAGACTCAGTGCGTTCAGGGATGGACTTCCAGCGTCGACCGACGCACCGCCAACCACGCCCACGGCACCCGAGAGCACGAGCCCTCGGAACGCACTATTGGGGCTGAGCGCGAGGTACATCGATACGTTCTCCGCCGGGAACAACTCGGCTGCGAGCCCCGCCAGCAACGTGGTATCGATTCCGATGACGAACGCCGCCGTGAACGCAGTCGCGAGTGCGAATGCCGTCCGGAGCGTTCGTGCCGCCGTCGACACTGCGACAGACACCGAAAGCGTGACGAGCGTGAACACGGCGGAGAGAACGACGAATCGAACGAAGCGAAGGGCGGAGTCGGCGGCGTGGTTCTGGGCGAGGAACGTCGGTTGCTCGGCGGTGAGCATCGGGACGAGCAGTCCCGCGCCGACGAGTGATACGACGACGAGTCCGACGAGCACCGTCGCTCGCCCGAGATAGACGCCACCGACGTAGGCGATTCGACTCACGCCGAACGTACGCACCATATCGAGTTCGCCGGTAAGACGGTCGTCGAGGATGGCCCGGTAACCGAACGCGAACGCGAGAACGGGAATCAGTATCTCGGAGAACGTAAGGAGGTCGAAGATTAGCGGAACGTATCCACCTCCGCCGCCCGTCCCTGCCCACGCGACTCCGACGATGCTCGCGACGAAGACCGCAGCGAGGGCGACGAGCGCAGGCGTTCTCGCGACTGTTCTGAGTTCTCGGTTCGCAACTACGAACAGTTCGGAACCGATTTTCCGACCATTCATCTGTCGGACACCTCCGTCCCGTACCCCGACTGAACCGTCGAACCAAGTTCGTCTTCACGCACCGTCGTGAGAAATGCGTCGACGAGCGTTTCGCTGTCGGTCGACGTGAGTACGTTGGCAGGCGTATCCACCGCCGCAAACTGACCACGGTCGAGGAGTGCAACGATGTCGGCGTGCATCTCGACTGCAGAGAGGTGGTGGGAGGCGACCACGACGCCCGTTCCATCGTCCGCAAGCGACCGGAGAACGCGGAACAGTCGCTCGACCATGGCGGGGTCCAGCCCGCTTTCTGGTTCGTCGAGGACCAGCACAGCGGGTTGGCCGATGATTGCCTGTCCGAGGCCGAGGAGACGCGTCATGCCGCCGGACAACGAGCCGACGTTTCGATCTGCAACGTCCGCGAGGCCGACTCGTTCGAGCGTTCTATCGACCTCTGCAGAACTCGCATTGCCGAGGAAGCGTGCGTAGAACTGGAGCGTATCGCGGGCCGAAAAGCCCTCACGAAATCCCGGTTGCTGCGGAAGGTACCCGACGTCTCGGGAACGCTCCGTCTCCGTGCGGGTGGTCGTAACTGTACCGCTGTCTGCGCCATGGACGCCAGCGAGTATCTCCATGAGCGTCGATTTGCCCGAGCCGTTGGGACCCACGACGGCGACGAGGTCACCCCGGTCGACGGTGAGCGAGACACCGTCAAGAACCGCAACGTCTCCGAACGACCGCGAGACGTCGGTTGCCCGAAGCGCCGTCGGTCTCCGCGCGGTACCGACAGGGTCGGTACTCGTCGTTGCCTCCCGCGACGGCACCTCCGAGGTGTCGGTCACGCGGCGGTCCCTCCGGTCGTGTTCGCTCGCACGGCGGCGACCCGTTCACCGTGGAAGGGTTCGGTTCGCGGCGCGGTATCGAGGACGCCGGATTGTCTCAGTCCGGAGACCGAGTCACGGGCGCGCCGCAGCGTCACCGCCGCTGGTGACTGCGCCAGCGACGTTGCTCCAGACACGTCTCCGAGTCGGCTATCGACCGCACCAGTCGCCTGATACCCCCTATCGTACACGGCGTCACCGTCTGCATCTTCGATGGGAAGCGCCCCCCAGTAGTTGCCGACGCCGCGATGGGTCCACGTTTGCAGGGGTCCCAGATCAGATTCGATCTGTTCGTCGTTGTCTACGAAATCGTTGCGGAAGACCCAACTCAGCGGGAGGATGTCCGTGGCTCTGGCACCGACGTCGTTGCCGACGACGACGTTGTCGACGAAGGCGTTCTGATCGCCGAACACCAGCAACCCGTACTCGTTGTTGGCGAGTACGTTGTTCGCGAAGAGAGAGTCGCTGCCGGCGGGGACGATGCCGATCTTGCTATCCCGCACGTCGTTGCCGACGACGATGTTGTCCGTCGGTTGGGTCATCACGTTGATGCCAGTCAGCGTATCGCGGGCCACGTTGTTCGTGACGAGCGAGTGGTGGGTGTACATCTGGTGGACTCCGTAGCGACCGCCGCGCATCCTGTTGTCTCGAATCACGGTTCCGTCAGCCCGGTGGGTGTAGACGCCGTCGCGACCGTCGAGGAACGTCGAGTTCTGGACGACGCTTCGACTGTCGATGATAATCGTCCCCATGAACCCCTCGTAGATTCTCGCTGCGCCCCGGACGGTCACGTCGTCGACGACGGTGCGGTCACTCTCGCGGGCGATAACTCCACTGGAGTTCGACTGGATAGCGACGTCCGAAACGACCGACCCGTTCGACCCGTCGAGAACGATTCCCGCATCGCCGTATCCATAGGCGAGCTGGACGCTCGTATCCCAATCGACGGAGTCGTTTCGCCGTTCGTTCCCACGGCTGCCGACGATGCCGACCCCGTCGATGCGGAGATTGTGGAACGCAACCCGGTCAACAGGCGCATGAACGACGCTCCCTTTGCGGTCACCTCGCAGGGTCGTATCGACGCCAGCGCCAGCGATCGTGATGGGTTTCTCGACCACGAGGGTGTCCGTCTCGTACGTGCCTGCCGGCAGATACACCGTCGTGTTCGGCCTCGCAGCGGCCACGGCAGCGGAGACGTTCGGTGCGTCTTCGCCGACGACGACGGACCGCGGTCTATCGAGAAGCGTCCGGGACGCTGCGACGGTGTCGTTCGCCCACGCACGGCGGGCTTCCGTCTCCGCTTCGAAGCGGGCGAGCCGGGATTCTACGGGGTCGTCGTCGCGGGCCCGTACCGTTTCCCAGTCTACGACCGTCCCACCGTGCGTCTCGACGAACCGATTCGCATCAGCACGGTCGGAGAAGGGGAGTACGACGGGCCCCGATGGAATCCGTGCGTCGCTATCGACGACGAAGAACGCGTCGCTGGCAGCGGCCCACCCGACCGTCTCGTTTCCGTTCGTAGTGACGAAGCCCGCTCCTGTCAGCCTCGGCGTCGCGGTAGAGAAATCCGAGACGTACACCGCGAGCGACTCGCCGAACTGACGTCTGGTGCCTGGGTCGGTGAGTTCTGATGCAGTCGCCTCAACCCCGTAGTACCCGACGACGTACCGATAGTTCGAGAAGAACACTTCCGAGCGGGGGATGAGAAATCCCTCCGCACGTGCTCGCTGAACGTCGACAGCGGTTCCCCCCGCGGTCACGGTGTCGTCGAACGACACTGGTTGGAGTTCTTCCCCACTGGCGGGTGTCAATGCGAAAGAGAGCGTCGAGAGGATCATCACGGCTGCGAGTGACGTACACAGCCACCGTGTCCTGGTCGGCGATAGCAAGGCTATCCGTTCACCTTCCGAGACCGGCGATGACTTCCTGAGTTACCTCGTCGTGAGTTGCAAGGTCGCCTCCGTGTTTCGACTGGAACGACTTGGCGTCCGCTTTCGCAGTGAACGCGATGAGGTCTTTTCCCATCGCACCCAGAACCTCAGAGCCGACGACGTAGGTCACGTCGTCCACCAGCGCGAATCCATCCTTCCGTGGATGTGTCGAGATGAGTTTGGCTCCGTCGTCCTCGGTAACCGTGTAATCGACGCTCGAGTAGTCCATTACGTAAAATGCAGTTCGCTTCCAGCCCTTCTTTTCGCGCTCGAAATCGTACTGATACGCCTCCCACGTGCTATCGAACCGTGCCGGATTCTCGTGGGCATCGGGGCTGTTGTCGGCGTAGAATATCTCCGACGTCGGCCCGGGATGCTGGGCGATGACCATCCCACAGACGTCGCACGTCGCATCCTTCGGGAGGGCGACCGCCGCGGGGACGTCGGTGTCCGTTTCTCCACTGACGCCGAGGCATCCTGAGACGGAGACAAGCGCAGCACTCGCGCCGAGCAACATCGTTCGACGCCGACTGTAAGTTGCTTCCTCCGACCACCGGTTTTGCTCGTCCATACTCTGAATCGAGGACGCTCGTTCCAAGTATCATCTGGTTCATCTGTCGAATCATCGTGTCACAGTACTCATAACTGAGAATTTTCCGTCGAATTCTCGCTGAAATACCAGTTCCCTCGGACCGTCAGAGAGTCGCTACGACCGACCACGGGCCACTCCGTGAGCAGTGGTGGGGCCAGTACTCTCGGCAACCCATTCGAGATACTCACAGCCACGCGTTTCGACCGCCTCTGCCGTTCAAGAATCGAAATCGTACGCAGAATACAAGAACGTATGTTCTCGGTGGAGTGTTTTCTCGACTGCGTGCAATCCGAGAGAGACGTCACGAGCCGATAGAGGACGTGACGAAGATTTTCGAGACGCCGTCTCCGTGACCCGACCGTGAAGATAAGGAAAGATGGCGAGCGCAGACCACCCCGTCTTCGGGCGCGGGAGGAGGTCAATTTCTCAGCGAAACTAGAACGAGTAGCAGGCCACTCGAGACGATTGCCGACTGAATGAGACTGGCAGACAGAACCGAGGTGTCCAGGACGAGGTAGATGAGTCGCTCGCATATCGCCCCGGTCCCGATGAACACGAATCCGAGGGAGACGTACAACATGGGTTTGCTCTCGTTCCGTCGATAACCGTGATACGCCAGATAAGCAACGATCAGGCTCAACACGAGCGTGACCAGTTTCGCCGCAAGCACCGGTGTTTCGATCATTCGTCACCTCGGAGGCCGTCCCAGAGGGAAGTGAAGTTGTCCGCGAGGTCGTCCCGGGTTTCGATGGCCAACGACAGTTCACCGTTGGAGAGTTCCACGTCCATTCCTTTGAGAATCGTCACGTACTCGTTTTGGTGGCCTCCGTCCGGATGAATCGTCGTCCGCTCTTCGAGAAGGTCGTACTCTTTTAGCGTCGAAACACGGCGATAAATCGTCGGTAGTGACGCGTCACACGCTTCGCTGAGTGCCTTCGCCGTCATCGGCTGCCTATCTGCTACGACGAGAATTCGTCGTGCGTAATCATCTGCTAGTAGCGCAAAGATATCGTCGGAATCCGGGTCACCGGGCAGATGCACGATGACTCCACTCTTGTACTCCATTAAATATGCAGTGATTTCCGGAGCCAAGTGTCTCGCTGATCGAGTACTCGTTCAGCGACCAGTCGGCTACAGTGGTTCGGTACGAGCATCGATCAATCTAATTCGCAGCGACGACAGTTTCGGTTGTGTCTGCTGTAGACGAGCCCTGCCAAGAGACCCACCGAAATTGCCCCAAGAGCGGGCCGAAGTGGATCGAAGTAGGTCATCAGGGCCGACGAGCTGAAAAGCGCCAACAAGAAGACGTTACAGATGGGACAGCCGACGGCGAGAAAACTTCCGACCGATGCGCCGATTGCCCATCGATTCGACGTCGCGTCGGTGGTCGCATCGTCGGTGGCCACTCGCTGTGCGGTATAGACGCCCGCCAGGAGTGCTGTCAACGCAAGAAACAGGTAATCGAGTGGCGTTCGTGGCACCATACGAACGTAGAGTGGATTTGGGATAAGACCGGTGACGATTCCAAAGAGCACGAAGACGCCACCACTGACGAGGAGTCCTCTCGTTATCGCGCATCGATTCGACGAGAGTCGTCGAACAGCCGTCTGTACCGTCGACATCTATTCTTGCCCTTTCATCGTTTCGCTCGATAGGTGACGTGCGGCGTTTCTATCCAATCTGAACCTCCCGGTACGATTCATCGAGAGCTGTCCGTCTGATTCGATTGAAAGCACGATTGTCCGTGTCGACGACCACGATGCATAAAGACCCAGCCACTGTTTTCTAGACCTGAAACTCGCCGACGGACACCACCGGTCGAAAAGCTCCCATCTTGGTGACTGTGCACACGGCGTTCCGATACTGACCGGACTTGCCGAGTTCTTCCGTTGTGCAGAGACGCTGGCGGCTCTGAAGCGTAGGTACGTCACGTGAATCACTTCTCGATGACCGTATCCTCTAGCACGAGCACGTCGAGCCCCATTCCGTAAAAGTCCTTGAGTGCTTGCGTTGGCGACTCGACAATCGGCTCGGCATGGTCGTTGAACGACGTATTCAGTACGACCGGTACACCAGTGATATCGGCAAATTCCGAGATAAGTCGGTAATACTGTGGATGCTGTTCTTCCCGGACGGTTTGTGGTCGCGTCGATTTGTCTGCCGGATGAAGCACCGCCTCGATATCGTCTCGTTTCGTTGGTTTCACGTCGGACGCTGTTATCATGAACGGTGCTGGCTCGCCATTTTCGAGATATTCTCCCGCGGCGTCTTCGAGCATCGACGGGGCGAACGGTCGCCACTTTTCCCGGTGTTTGACGAACTCGTTCACCCGGTCGCGGGACGCGATGGTTCGCGGGTCAGCGAGGATGCTTCGACTCCCGAGTGCACGGGGACCCATCTCCATCCGCCCAGTGAACCACCCTATCAGTGCCCCATCGGCGAGACGTTCGGCGACGTAGCGTTCGAGATTGTCCGGGCGTTCGTAATCGACCTTGTTCGTTTCCAGGAGGTCGACCACTTCCTCGGTGTCGTACTCAGTGCCAAGATAGACGTTCGTCATCGTCGGGACATCGGTCGGCGACTGTTCGAGCCATCCGGCACCGAATGCGAGTCCGGCGTCGTGCGCGACCGGTTGAACGAACACGTTTTTGATGGACGTTGCGTTGATCAGTTGCTTGTTCATCTTGCAGTTCAACGCGACGCCACCAGCGATTCCGACGTTCGCTGTGCCGATTGCGTTGGCGTAGGTCGACGCGATGTCGAGAACGGTTTCTTCGAGGAATTTCTGAGCGGTGTATGCGAGGTCTTTCTGCCACTGGTCGAACTCGCCAGGTGAGTCGTTTCGAGGGCGACCAAATGCCTCTTCTAACGTTCGTACACCGTGGTCCGTGCCCCAACGCTTCGTCAGTGCCGTCACGTCGTAGTTGACACCGGACGTGACGAGGTCGCGTAGTGTGGTCTCGATAGCGTCGTTTTCCTCACCGTATGGTGCGAGACCCATAACCTTCCCTTCGCCATTGAACATCCGATATCCGAGGTACTCAGTGATGACAGCGAAGAAAAGACCGAGGCTATTTGGGTGCTTGTACGTTCGAACCCGCGAGAGACCGTCTTCGTCCCCGCGCCAGACGACCGTCGAATCGTACTCACCCTTGGCGTCTACCGTGAGCACTAACGCCTCGTCAAACCCGGAGGGGTGAAATGCGCTGGCAGCGTGGCACGCGTGATGAGGTTTGGTCTCGACCGGCGGAACCGGGGTTCCGATTTCGGCCAGTTTTGATTCGACCTGGTTGGTCGGGAAAAACTGCCCCCGTACCTGGGATTTCACCAGCCACTCCAGATGACGGAGCTTCGTCTCGACGCCATCGAGACGAGCGGCATCCCGGACGTAGTGGTCGAGAACTTTCGATTGAAGCGACGGGTCGTAGGGGAGGATGACTTTCGAGATATCACGGAGGTCGAGATTGCGATGGTCGAGACAAGTGCGTATCGCCTCGTCTGGGAACGTCTCCGGCGCATGTTTGTTACGAGTCAGTCGCTCTTCTTCGATGCCGAACACGACCTCACCATCCTCGAACAGGACTGCACTGGGGTCGTGTCGTCCATACAGTCCGATTGCGGGCTTGAACGCGAGCAAGTACTCAGACATGGTGAATTTTTGAAATCAGTGTTCGTTGTCCGGAGCGGCGTCGCTGTGTACGTACACCCAGATTATGTCGCCGTCTTGCAGTTCGTACGACTTCGGATCGATGTCGGTCGCTCGCTGTCGGATGCTGATTTCCGTCCCGTCGGCGGACGATTTGTAGATTCCACCGTGCTGTCCCCCACTCGCGTACTCGATTACGTGACCGCCACGGTTCGAGTAGGAGATGTCCGGCAGTTGGTCGAACACCTCGGCGAGCGTGATGGGTTCACCCCGGCTCGTCCAACCGTAGTAGGGTGGGTCGCTGTTCTCGAACTGGAACCGCTTCGTCCCGGTCCGCTGGTACTTCGATGCGGTGAAGTCCAGCCGGCGGTTGTTGATGTCGAACATAATCTTCCCCGACCGAGTGTCACCACTGCCATCCGACCTATCACCAGTCGAGATACTGACCCAGAACTGGTCGGCGTGTTCGATTTCGTAGTTCGTCGGGTCGATATCCTCGGTTCCCTCACGGATGGTGATATCGGTGCCAGAGCGTCCACCGTGATACGTCGTTCCTTTGTATCCAACGACGTGGCTCCCTCCGCGTTGCGAATACGAGATGTCCGGCAGAAGGTTCAGCCCCCGAGCGAACGTGATGACCTTCTTCTCGTTGCTCCACTCGTTCGGCCCGTGCGCAGACTTGTGGAAATGGAAGTACACCGTCTCCGGGTATTGCTTTTCGAGATTGTCGAGATAGTACTTCGACCGGTCGAAATTGACGAGGTCTCCGTCGATTTCGAAGAAGAGCGGACCGTGCCAGTGATAGTCGATGTATCCCGGTTTGTCTTCGGTAGTGGTCTCTGTCGTTTCGGTAGTTCGTTCTGTCGTCTGCGTTTCTCGATACGTTGTTCCTGTCGTCTGCGTCGTGCGACTGCTCGTCGTTTGCGTGGTCGAAGCAGTCGTCGATTCGCTCGATGCTCCGTCTAGTCCCGTACAACCTGCGAGACTTGAAAGGATTACTGCGGTACTACTCAATACAGCTCTGCGCGTCGATCGCCAGTCGTTGGAATCCATATTTGTGAAAGTCGAATTCAATCGTCGGATGCTACTATACAGCCTGTAATATGTGCACGTCTGCCTGTGGTAGTCAGTCGAATCTCTACGTCGGACGACGTGTGAAAACAGTATAATACAGGATGAGCGCTTTCACCCAGAGAATATCTCCGGTATGTTTAAGAGACCACTTCGACCACCCGGTGATGCAAACCTATCCGCAGAGGGCCGAGGACCGTCAATTGGGTGCAACTGGGATGGTTTCGGATACTCACCTTCGACACCGAGATAAGCCGCATTACACAGGTGTTTCATCACCGACCGTGTGCCCTCCGTCGAGAATGTAGAGAGCAGAAACTTGTCCTCTCGAACTACAGTAACGAAAAGAGCGGCGCGTTCTCAACCGTTATGCGTGAGCCGTTACATCGATTGCGCCACGAGAACCGACCGTCTCTCTCGACTACTGGTGGATTGGTTACGTTATCGTCCTCGAAGACTTGTCGTTCATCCGTGAGAGATTGGACTACGGCAAGTACATGAATCGCCGGTTGCACTCGTGGGCGTTCGCTCGACTTGCCGGGCGTATCGAGGACAAAGCCCGTGACGCAGGTATTCCCGTTCGGAAGGTGAACCCCGCGTACACCAGTCAGACGTGCCACGCATGCGGCCACCTCGGATATCGTGGCAGACAGGCCACGTTCCGATGTGCGAACGACGAGTGTTGGGTAACGGAGTATCAAGCTGATATTAACGCGGCAGCGAACATCGCCGGTCGCGTAGACCCGTGGGGTGAGAGCCTGTCGCTAAAACCGACGGGCGATGACACCCCACAGGATGGGAGCACTTGTGACAGTGCCACAGGACACCGCATGCCGAGTCTGCAACCCGGACAGACGACGCTTGCGACGTTTCAGTCCCGAAACCTCTGTAAGACTTCCCTTGTAGGAAGCCCCGCCCTTTCGGGCGGGCGAGGATGTCACTCGGAAGGCTGTTCTGTGGGTGCCTGATTCGGTTCCCCCTTCTGAATGATGAGACGCGCAATCCGAGCATTCTCGACGTCGTCTACCGCCAGGGAGTACCCCTCTCGTTCGATCCGGTCACCAACCTCGGGTACCCGCCCTAGCTGGCTGAATACGTATCCACCGATCGTCTCGACGTCCTCGCTCTCGAAATCGGTGTCCAATCTATCGTTCACCTCCTGGACGGGCACACCTCCATCGACGGCATATATCCCGTCTTCGCGCTTCTCGATAGTTTGCTCCTGGGCCCGGGTGTCGAATTCGTCTCGAATATCGCCGACGATTTCCTCCAGGATATCCTCGATCGTGACGATACCCTCGAAGACGCCCCACTCGTCGACGACCACGGCCATGTGCCCCTCTTGCGTCTGGAACTCGGCCAGAATCTCGTCGATGCGCCGGGTTTCTGGGACGATGAGAACCTCACGTGCGAGGTCACGAGCCGTGAGCGAGTCGTCGCGACCGGTGTCCGATTCGCTCACTCTGAGTAGATCTTTGACGTGGACGAATCCGATCGGTTGCTCGCCGTTCTCGTCGAGTACGAGATAGCGTGTGTATCTCCCGTCGGCGGCACGTGAGCGGAGTTCTGGGACGGCAATCGAGTCAGGTACGGTTTCCACATCTGGCCGTGGAACCATCACCTCGCGAGCGATCGTATCGCCGAGGTCGAAGACGCTTTCGATCATCTCGACCTCGTCGAGGTCGACGTGTCCTTTCTCCTGTGACCGCGTGAGAATCATCCGAATTTCTTCTTCAGAGTGCGTTTCCTCACTCTCCGAGGCCGGTGGGATGCCGACCAGTCGCGCGACGTAGTTAGCTGTGCCGTTGAAGACGATGATACCCGGCATAAACACGTAGTAGAAGAATTTCATCGGCGGAGCGACGATGATCGAGATGCGTTCCGCTTCCTGAATGCCGAAGGTCTTGGGCGTGAGTTCGCCGAACACCACGTGAAGGAAGGTGATGAACCCGAACCCGAGCGCGAACGAGACGAGATGAAGCGTTCCGGCGGGAAGAACCGGTTCGAGAACGGGTTCGATGAGGTTCGCCACGGCGGGTTCGCCGATCCACCCGAGACCGAGCGAGGAAAGGGTGATTCCGAGTTGGCACACCGCGAGATAGTCGTCGAGATTCTGAATCGCTTCCTGAACCAGTTTCGCTCCCGACTTACCCTGTTCGACGAGTCCCTCGACCTGAGTGGGCCGAATCCTGACGAATGCGAACTCCGCGGCCACGAAGAGGCCGTTCATGAACACGAGGAAGAACGCAACGAGCAGACCACCGACGGAGACGAGATTTACCATTGGTTCCCTCGGCGGTGCGCGTAAGCGTCTCGAAGTTGGTTCACACTCCACCTGAAGCTCTCGCTGGCTACCTCGACGTCTCGCGATATCGTTTCGCTTTCCGTGTCGTGGATAACCGATACGTCTCCATGGGGAGTCGAACGGGACCGACGGAAAGCCCATTCAGAAGAGAGGAGCGGAACTCTGTTCTGAATGAGTAACTCGACCATACGTATTGCTTGTAGACCGGCTCACAAAACCGTGTCGAGTACGGACGACGCGACGGAGCTGAACGTCCTCCGCTCGTTGTCTACGTTTTCTGATACTCATCCTGTCCAACCGAATCGCTTCTCCACCGCACCTCATCTTGGACAGTCGTTCCAACGTGAGAACTCGGTATCTCAACGCTGGCGTTCTTCACGAGCGAGCGTAATCACTGGAACGGGCGCAGTTCGCACGGTTCGTTCGGCAACGCTGCCGAGCAGGATTCGATCGACGCTCCGACGACCGGTCGTGCCCATGACGATGGCGTGAACCTCGTTGGGGTCGATGCTGGCGAGGATTTCCTCCGCAGGCTGCCCATGTTCGATGTGACTACTGACATCCGTAAGCCCACGCGAGTTGGCGGCCGTCATTACGTCGTCGACGGCATCCGTTGCTGTCCGTTCGAGCTTGTCTTTCGAGAGTGTCGAGCGGACGTCGGGGCCAAATACAGTGTCGTCCACGACCGATAGGACGTGGACGGTTGCGTCGAGGGACGCCGCAAGTTCAAGCCCATGGTGTACGGCGTGCACCGCCGCTTCGCTCCCGTCCGTCGGAATGAGGATGTTCTCGTACGGGAAGACCAGTTGCTCGTCGGGTTGCATTCTGGCAGTGAGGACGGGGACGGACGAGAGTCGGACGACCTTCTCACTGACACTGCCCCGGAGGTATCGTGCTATCCCTTCGCGGCCCTGCGTGGGCATCACGATCAGGTCGTGGCCGTATCGCTCGGCGTACTCGATGATCGTCGGGGCTGGATTCCCTTGGACCACATCGGTCTCGTACTCGACGCCGAGTGTGTCCAACGTCTTGCCCGCGTCCGCGACGATGTCCTTTCCTTCCTGCACGAGTGCATCGACGACTGTGTTTTCGACGACGGTGATGCTGTCGCGCGACGTATCGGCGACGAACAGGAGATGGATGGTCGCGTCGGTCACGGTGGCGATTTCTCCGGCGTGATGGAGAATGTCGGCGGCGGCCTCACTCCCATCGACCGGGAGTAAGATGTTCTCATACATGGCCACGGCCCAATACGAACGGCGGTTGCTAAGGCGTTTTCACTGCGAGGATTCCAGAGCCCACCATCCGAAAACTTCCGATGGCCACCCTGAAAACGACCGGGATGCGTGCGATGCAGTAAGGAGTCGGGGAGAGAAAAGCTCGGGTTTTACACCGAGGTGGCAGTCACTCCCAGCGGCGAGTCATGGCTACCAGACCACCGATCACACAGAGCACCCCAACTAACGCTATTATCGGTGAGTTGATGTTTGGAAGCCTTCCAGACCCGGGAGGGTCAGATTTGTCCGACGTTCGCGATGGCTCCGTTTTGGCGTCGGTCGTCGCAGTATTCGACGTTCGCGATGTCTCCGTTTTGGCGTCGGTCGTCGCAGTATTCGACGTTCGCGATGTCTCCGTTTTGGCGTCGGTCGTCGTAGTGTGAGTAGTTACGGTCGACGGTTCTTCACTGGTTTCGGTCGTACATGATGGAGTGGTCGACGTGCTCTCCTCATCGGAACCCGAATCAGTGTCGGTAGTGTTCGAGGTACCATCGGTGGTTGTACCGTCGGTGTTCGCTGGCTCATCCGACGTTCCATCATCGTTCAAATCACAACGGTTGGTATTCGTCGTCGTGGAGTTGGCACAGCTATCTGTATTCGCGCCTTCGTCCGTGGTGCAATCGTCGTCTGAACTCCCGTCGAGTACAAACGTAAAATCACCACGGTCCGTCCCGAGTCGATTTTCCTCTCCCGTATTCGCGTTCGCTGCAACCGGAGAGACGAATGGGGCAGACAGAACTTGAAGAAGAACTAACAAGATGAAAACCTGCCGGATTTTGGGTAGGATTTGCCGTTCTCGATTGAATACGAGAGTTCGAAGAAACGCCAGACAACTCATGGTATCTCTATCGACCTCTCGTGCATCTCTTCGTACTCCGTACGGTCGTCCAGGACGTGACAGACCGACTGGTGGGCGCTCTAAACGCCTCTGAGATTTCGCTCGGCAGATAGGCTGCAAGCGCCTTTCGAACCGTTAGTACGTACGGTGGCTTCCATTCCTGGATGAGTTCGCTCCTCGTTTCTCGCTCTCTCTGTTCGTTTTCGTCGGGCATAGTCCTCCTCGTTTTCCCTCATTCAGTTTTCTCTATTTAGTGTTGTTGCTAATGGTTGATTTAGATATTGTTCTTGATCTACTTCCAAACAAATATATATTCTTATTTATATTTAAATAGGAATTTGGCATCAATATAATTTGGGCCGTCTCACCGTGACCAAAGAGGCTGCTCAGGCAGAATTCCATTCGATCGTCGAGCGTGAACCGACTTCCCTTCGAATCCACCGGGGTCGGGAACGAGGGACGTTCGTCACGACTCGGTAGAACCCCTGGTCTTCCGCGTAGAACCGTGTCGCTTCGACAACCGCGGTTACCCACGCTCCGGACGTGAAGTGTGTCGAGAGACCGACTTTGAGCGGGCTATCCTGTCTCGTATACCCCGAAAGCCCCACCATTCCCAGAGTGGCCGCACCACCAACGTCTTTCAGATACGAGCGTCGGTCGACATACGACCTCTCTTTGGTTTGTGATACCATGCAGCACGAACTACCGTCCGCGCCATGTTAATAGTTAATTATTACATAGAACTGTTCGTAGAGTAGTTCAAAGAATCGTAGCTATAATATTCGTTTCAGCGCTTCATTCCCCTACTTTCCGACCGTTTTGCACTTCAAGGTTCCTGTTCGAAAGCCAGCGAGACGGAGAGGTTCCGGAAGAAACTCACGAGACAGAAAAGCTGTTCAGTCCGATGTGGACTCGATCGAACTCGTTGGGCAAAATTCTTTTTTACTAACCAGTGGAGTGTCCTGCGGGAGAGATGAAGATGAACCAAACACGACGACGAGTCCTTCGAGCCATCGGGGCGAGTGGACTCGCCATTTTCGGTGGGGTTTCGAGCGCACAGGAAACGACGACGAGTGACGGGGAGGTCGCCCGTACTCGAGTCATCCACGCCATCCCCGACGCACCGGAAGTCGACGTGTTCGTCGACGGAGGGCGTGCTCTGGAGGGTGTGGCGTTCAAAGATGTAAGCGACTACCTCGAACTCGAACCGGGAGATCACACTATTCAGGTCGCACCCGCAGGACAAGGTCAGGGGAGTGCGCTTATCGAACAACAGGTAACGCTCGAAGCGAACACCGATTCCACGATCGCGGCAGCAGGCACGGTCGATAGCCCGGAGGCGGTCTTGTTCGACGACGACACTGAGACGCCGTCAGGGGACCAGGTTCGGTTGCGAGCAGTTCACCTCTCGCCCGATGCACCGGCGGTCGATATCGCAGCAGACGGTGACGTCCTCGTCGAGGGACTCGAGTTCGGCAACGCCAGCGACTACGTCGAAGTGCCTGCCGGGTCGTACACCCTCGGAGTTCGGCCCGCCGGAGAGAACGAGGCCGTCGCGACGTTCGACGTGACGCTCGACGGTGGCACGGTCGTGTCGGCGTTCGCAGTCGGTCTGTTGGAGGCCGACGACGAAGCACAGGGGTTCGACCTCGTGGCTACCGTGGATGCAGGTGGCGAAGAGATGACGGCTACGACGACGACCAACTAGCGGTTGGCGGTGTCGGTCACGACGATACACGTCTTTTCGCTTCGTCCCGGTCGACGCCGTGACCGAGCCAGAGAGCGTTCGTCGAGTCGATTTGACCGAAGGGTGCGTCGAAGGTCGTAGCCATCCAACGGGCTATTCTATCGTTCCCGACAGTTCAGCACCCTCGTACCCGAGGTTTCCCCTGGTGACGACGACGAGCAGGGCCGCGACGAGCCACACGCCGACGTGGACGTCGACGGCGATTAGAACCGTCATGAAGCTCTCGCCTGTGATGGCCTCGACCGGTATCGGGACGAGCGTACTGTTGGCCGTGTTGATGCCTGCGTGGAGCAGCAGGGCGAGCAGGACGCTCTTCGTCTCGTTGTAGACCCAGGTCAGGAGGAACGCAAAGCCCACGATGTTCAGAATGCGGAGCACGATAGCGGGAGTTTCCTCCACGAGCCACGCGAAGCTGTAAACGGCGTTCGGGTCCGCGACCAACTGAGGGAGGTGCCAGAACGCCCAGACGACGCCGAGAACGAGCGTCGCCGGCACTGGCACGTACTGGTTCTGAAGCCGGGGCAGCGCGAACCCGCGCCAGCCAGGCTCCTCGTTCCCGCCCCCGACGGTCGCGACGATAACGTACGACACGAAGACGAGTGAGAGCCGTCCCGGGAGCAGGGAGAGGTCGACGTCGGCACCGAGAACCACGATAGCGATGCTTGCCAGTCCGACGACCAGCAGAGGGAGGGCCAGTACGACCAGATACTACCGCGGCGCGACGCGCCAGTGGATCATCTGTCTCGCCCACGCCCGGACCGACTCACCATCGAGCCACGTGACCGGCATCAGCGAAATACGAGGAGGGATGGCAGTACTCGGTCCTGGAAGTTTAAATGTTCTAACATATACAGTTCCACGAAAATAGCAAGGTAACTAGAAGTCGTCAGTGTGCTCATCACGCTCGAATTCGTCGTAGTTGCCATAGTGGTGTTTTTCCTCGTACCTCTCGAAGCAGTAGTCTCGCTTGTGCCGATATTTCTGCTTTTTCTGTACGTTCTTTACAAGTACTTCTCTTGAACGGAACAGTGGAGTCGACCGGTGATTCGGTAAGGAGGGCTCAATTGAATCCGCAGAAGACGGCGGGATAAGTCGTCAGAATCAGTGTACTAAAGCGGGAGAGTGCAGTTGTGCAGAAGACACTCTTCCGCTTCGTGAAGCAAGTGGCTTCACTCGCTCAAAAGCTTACTGACGCGGCTCTCATCCAGCTTAGCCATCCAGCCGGCAACGGGTTTGCCGGCTGGAAGCACGCTGTGTTGCTCTACCTTCGCGAGCACATGAACGCCGAGTACGAGGAGGTTATCGATTGGACCGAGGAGATGGAACGGATCCGGTTCTTATTGAGTCTTCGGCGCGGGGAATTCCCCGCGCCTTCGACGCTCTGCAAGGCGTTCAAGCGAGCTCCGATGAGTGTGTGGCGAGAGCTGCTCCGGTCGGGGATGGGGCCTGTTTGACTGGGCCACAGCCCTATCACGGGAGTCAAACCGAGAGGTTCCCCCGGTGTGCCGCCGGTTCCTGTGAGAGTGTGGGTTGAAACCTCGAAGGCTGCTGGCCGATATCCCATGGTGGGATTCCACGTCGTTTACGGCGTGGAGGAGGTCAACACCCGAGCATCATCATCATCGCCGATGTCACTCGGTCAGGCGGCCAAGTCCGGCGTGCAGTCCGTCGGATTGAACGCTCGTTACCGGAACTCTCTGGGCAAATCGCGTACGTAAGCGATTGGCTCTAGGCTGTCACAAATCAGGCGATCACACCACCGGCTCGGGGACGGCGTGTCTCGGAACGTCCTCGCGAATCGGTTTTCGATGGAGACAGTGAGAACGAACCAGCAGTTCGAAGCCCATCTGGGTGCGAGAACATTCCTGCCCGTCGTGCGGGTTCGAAACGGATAGGGACGCGAACGCGGCTATGAACGTTCTGCAACGCGGCTTTTCTGAGGTAGGGCTTGGATGGCCCGAAGACATGCCTGTGGAGACTGCGCTCCCTACGGACACGCCTGATTTTCAGCGCGTGTCTGCAAAGCGCGTCGTAGAAACAGGAAGCCTCGGGGCTTGATCCCGAGGCGATTCACGACTGGTACGAGGAATTCGAGTACGCCTTCGAGCTGGACGTGACGGTCGAGCAACGCATTCGCGACCTTGTTAGCGAGACGGGTTTCGATACTGACTGACAGACGAATTGACGTTCCGTTGACCTCGGCATCTGAGAGGAGCGTGTCATAGAAAGCCTCCCAAGGGAGGCCGCAGGATTTTGAAACTGTGTCCAGCAGTACCAACGCCCTGCAAGACGTCGCTTCGGTAGACGACTTTTTGAATGCGGCGGCGACCGAAACAGTACCGCTGTTCGAACACCTTGAATTCGAGTTTC
>NZ_JBPEHH010000049.1:0-32474 GCF_054177595.1 Haladaptatus ordinarius
CTGCAAGAATGACGACCGCCCAGATCTCGCCGGGATCGAGGGGCGAACCCTCGATCCCCGGCAATGGCAGCTGACAGATAACGTCTTCCGCTAGATCTTTCACGTCCGAGTCCGAAAGAGCACCGTCTGGCTGAGGGATATTGAACACATTCACTCAACCAGACATCTTCCTAATTAGACTAACGCTTTAGCTTCAGTTCTCACATCGGTTGGGAAGTACCGACAATATGCTTCGCTAATGCATGGAAGAAATGCGTGCGGCGCTTAGACCGTTTATGAATTCAATCGGGGAGCTCGCTCATCATGCGATTTGCCGCACGTCGCGATCTCCTTCTGGAAGCAGCACTGATTCTGTTTTAAACGACTCTCGGTGTAGAAGTCAGCTTGTTCAGTGCTGTAGGCGACAGTCGCACAGTTATCGAGATCAATTCCGGCAGTTTCCTCACCGGGCGACTCCGGAGTTTCAATCTCGATCTTACAGACGAGATGGATTCCCACCGTTTCTTCGCTTTGTTGTATACGGCTCGTGCCTGCGGAATATTTCAACAGTAGCGTCGTCTTCAACTACGATAGTGTGAGCTGTTCGTTTGATGTGAGAGACGAGCCATTCGTACGTCAATAGTACAGTGCTGAACGCGATCTGGGTGTTGAAAGCTTAAGACACAGTATCTCACGCTGATTCCGTTGTCTCAGATGAATCGTTCTTGCATCGCCGAATTTCTTCAGGTTCACGCGCCTGTCCGTAAATCTGGACCTCATCGATTGCACCGTTGAATGCGTGGCGGTTACCATCTTCGTATCCGCTTCCCATCCTGAGTTGACCATTCCAGTCGATAGACCCATTGGAGATGCGATCTCGTCCCACCTGACGACCATCCACGTATATCGTACGATGCGTTCCGTCATACGTGACGGTTACGTGCGTCCACTGGTTGGAAGGGACTTGTCCTGCAGCAAAATACTCGGCCTTGATACCCGGGGCATGGAACGCGAGTTCCCCATTCTCTTCTAGGACGAGGAAGAATCCGCCTTTGCTGCTAATAAGGTGGCGGTAGTCATTTTTAGGGGTGGTATCTACCCTGTTCGGTCGAATCCACATGGAGAGGGTAAACTGCTGTTGTGTCGTCACGTTTGTGTTTACGTAGGACTTCCTGTTTCCGAAGGCCAAAGCCTCACCACAGACACCATCTCTGGTTGATGTAGTACCGATTATACTGCCGCGATGGCCACCCACTTGATCGTATGTCTTCTTATTTTGAATCTCATCAAAGGGCCAATAAGCGAGACCATTGCGGTTGTGCCACATGACAGTGCGACCAGCCGTCACGTCTCGTTGTGAAACAAACTTCGAGGTTCCATTTACGACATACTTTCCCTGATATGGGACCGTTATATTGAACACGCCATAGGGATTTGCTCGCGTGCTTCGCCGATAGACGAACTGCCCACCGTCGATACGAACTTGCTTTTCAACACTCACTCTCTTGCCCGGTGGCGCTGTGCCAACAACTCGTGCACCAGGAACGACCCTAAAGACCTTCCGCGATCCATCTTCATTGGCATAGATCGCTCGATAGTGCTCAAGTCCCGCCACTCCGTCTCCACGGCTTCCAAGTCGCTTGTGCAACCGCACATACATCGTTTGATCGGGAACCGGGAACGGATAATCCCGAGTCACGATGAATCCTGCTCGATTCCGTCTTTCGAGTCCCTTGGCCCATCCCTCTGGCTGTTCAGAAAGTATGAAATCGCCATAATATTTTTGGGCAAACCAGTACGTTTCTGATTCACCGCTCACAATGTAGTTATAGATTCGACTTTGACTCCATTCACTAAAGACATAGTTATCCGGATGTTCTAAATTCTGCTGGGCCGCATATTCGTTCATCCATGTCGCTGTCTCATATGTGTCCTGACTAACGCCCATTCTTTCAACATTCACTCCCGAGAAAAAGACTCCAGCCGGGACAATTAGCAAGAAGAGAAAGCAAATCACAACGGCTTCCCATATACTCGGAAGGGAAAACGAACCAAACGGCTGTCTCCAGCTGAATGATGACTCGAATGCTATTGGACGCTGGAGGCGACCCTTCGTTGCAAGGTGGACGACACCAAGGCCGGCAAACGGTACAACGAACAGTGCGAGTTGCTCAGCGAATCGGACTTGGATGAGTGCAAGGGTAAAGAAATACCACACGTAAAGACAGATTACAATCCACCCGGTACGACGCTCTCGCCACGAGATCCAACTAGCCCACACGACGAACGGAAGAGCCACGAAAATAATGGACCCGAACGCCCGAAATGGCTGGAAAATGATATCGAATCCGCTCCCCCTCCCAATTAAGGAATATGTTTCCCCGATTCTGCTACGGCCAGTTCGGTCGAAATAGTTCACCAACGTTTCAGTCGGGTCAGCAAACAACGACCAGATCCTGTTTGTTTGAAGAATATGTGTGAACGAACTTCCGATGAAATCGAGAAATGCGATCGAAATAGCGATTATAGCAAAAATGAACGCGGCGGTGAGCCCGACTTCTTTTATTCCCCTCCGGTAGATACCCTCCGTAATTCCGAGTATCGTTACAATTGTAACAAACAACAGCATCGGCGTGAAGGTGCGGTAATCAGGAAGCCAACCAAGAGCGATGTGGGGAATATATGTTAAAACAAAACCGAGGCCGAGGCCGAGCACCAGTTGCCGATTTTCGACGAGGGGTGGCCGGTCTACCGATACGTCGACAATGGCTTTCAATAAGACGTAGAATACGATCGGGAGGAGAAACAGTGGTCCGGCCCGCCAGGCAAGCACCTGCGCTGCGATACTGACGCCAAGTGTAATGGTCGCTATCCAGCGACGCCACGTACTCGAAAGTGAGAAACTCATTGCGTTCCACGTTCGATCGTCCGCTAGCACGACGATTGAGAACACAGTCAACGCAAGCCAAATATTATCAAACGCATTGTGATCAGCGAATCCCAATGCGGTTCTGGTCGCGTAGATTGGTGTAATAGCAAGTAGCGTTACTGCCGCGATCCCTACTCGTCTATCCGCGGTCAAACGAACAGTGAGCAAGTATACGAGAATGGCACTTATAAGGGCCGCAATAACCGGGTACCACGCCAATATTTCACCTATTATTTTCGTGGTTCCTCCGAGAAGGTTTGCGATACCCCACAACGTTACTATAAAGAGCACATCGTGGTTTTCGACTGTCTTTGGTAAGTGGGAGAACCCATCTAGATTGAACGCTATCGGCCCAGTAGTCAGTCGCTCAACCCAGTAGCGGTAAAAGTAAGGATCATTCGATGCCAGGACCACGTCCCCATTTCTAAATACCAAAGATTGAATGAATACAACACGGATGCCGACCATGAGCGCCAAAGCACTTAGGAGAGCAAACAACACGAGCATTCGCCCGCGAAACGGGGGCGGAAGAGCGGTGAGAAAGCTATCATTTGGATCGCGGAATTGGCCAGATTCTATAACTTGTCGAACGGCCGTACGGTTTACAATTCTCAGCCCATTGTCGGACCTAACAATAATTCCGGCGTTGATCAGTTCAGTAACTATCTCAGAGTTAGATACATCTTCGATCGTCCAGTAATCACAGCGCTTATCGATCGCGATGATTTCCCGAAGTGTTGATACTTGTTGAGGGTTCTCGGCAAGGAACCGCTCAACAGTCTCATGTATCTCCGTCATTCTCAATAGGATAGTCCTTATAATGGCTTAAATTCTGGGACCAACAGAACGGACACGTTGATCGCTATGCTGCAGTCGACGGTTGTCGTCGATCCGGATTTGGAGACGACGTTCGGTCATATTACTCGTTTGTTTCATTAAACCATTCGAAGGAAATAATATAATCAAAGCGCTCGTCGTCTCCAGGTACTTGTTCAGTCGTCACAGGGGTGTTCAGGCCTTTCGCGATCCCGGTCGCAACGAACGATGCAATTGGGTGATCGAAGAGATCTGCAGACCCGTATGTGCTTCCGTGTATTCCAAAAGTGATACGCATGTCGTCCGGGTTCACATCAACACTCGCGTTCTCAGCCAATTCGAACCCCTCAACCACCGCATCGGCTAGCTGTTCGGCCAAGATCGATGGCTCGTTCGATACGCTGCCCCTCATGTGCAGTTCGTACTCACGAAAGAGTGCCGCGCCAGTTGGATAGAATGAAACCCCTCGGCTACGCTCTTCATCTGTCACGACGAATGATGTCAGCTCTTCACTGGTCGGCACGCTGTAGTTTCTGTGTTTGGGGATGAAAAGACGAACATCGGCGAATTGTTCGTCTCTACTGATCCCTGTCGGAACGTACACCTGCGTATCCTGTAGGTCAAGATCCGTTACGATAGCCGAACTCGTTGCCGCGGTAGCGGCAAAAACACGCTCACCAACCGCAGCCGAGATCAACCGTTGAGGCGTAAGATAGTACGTCAGCACGCCTGCGAACAAACCGGTTCCAGCCAATGCTAAGAGAATAGAGCGTGAGTCAGGGAAAACAATGGAACCACCAGCGGCCAACAAGCCAAGTGCAATCATTCCGAGCGCAGATCGCCGATAGTGTACCTGCTGTGCGCGCGTATACTGAGTACGAAGGCGCTGATTTTCCTCGGCGAGCATCTCAACTTGTACTGCGAGGTCGCTTGGTTGTTCACCAGTCAAATCGATGCCTTCCCGTTCATCGAATCGTTCGTCACCTCTCATTTATTTTCCCTCAAGCTGGATCGCGACGATGTCGTATCGATGAATTCCGTACGCGAGCACCGCAACAACTACCGTGAGAATGAGCGCTACGAGCCAGGTTTCGCCGCTCAGATAATAGCTCCCCCCGACGAGCAGACCGAATGCCACAAAAAATCCCCCAAAGAGGGTTATAAGTCTACGAGGAGATTCAAATTGGAATGCAGATTCTAACAGTAAACCCAGAAATCCAGCTTCAATAATCGCGATCTGAATCATGCCGATTCTATCCGGATATAACGCCCCCAAGACGATATGTGAAAAAGCAAATGCAAACACTGGTTTCAATACATACCACGTAATGAGTATGGCCGCAGCCGCAACCAGTCCTACATAACCACGGAACACTGTCAACGCGAGTCCGACAATCAAGGCACTGCTGCCACCAACAAGGGCCCGAAGCCGGTCATTTGCTATTTGTGAAATCATATTTATTATACGCTCGGTGACCCGTAGTCGTGCGTTGTTGCATTCTTTAATAACCGTTCGAGTTCGTCTCCTGGACCGACTTCGAACGCCTGAGCGCCATTTAATCGCGCAATCTCCCGACGAAACGACTCAAAATCCACATATCGATCATAGGCATTTTTGACATTGGCGACGCTGCTTTCCTCGAAAAGTATTGTCGGCGTGAGGAACACCAATACCGGGTTGTTTTGCTGTTGAGCGAGTTTGACCAACTCTCGTGTCTCATTCCGATTTGTATCGTCAGTAAGCACGACGGTGACAGTTGATCCACGTAACTGTGCAAGTTCATTGCGAACTGCTTCGTAAAGCACTCCTGTCTCAATCGAAAACTTGTTTGATCGCGATTCGACGAAAAAAGGGCGAAGACGTGTCTCGAACGCAGAGTCCCCCTTCCGGAGATGCTTCGCTACTTGCGATGTGCGCTCCGATGAGCGTCCATTCAACCCTCGCGGTTCGGATGACCGATGTCGCGTATCGGAACAAACGAGATCGTGCAATTCCGTACGAATTGTTGCATAGTGATCCTTGTTAGCACTTGGGACAAGGTTCGCCGTCAGTCCATTCCCATCGACGGCATACAGTCCAAGCGGTTCGCCTTTTGAGCGGGTATAGTTGACGAACGAAAGCGCAACTTGACGTGCGTAATCCAATTTCGTTTTGCCAATCTGACCAGTCGCCATAGATCCACTGTGATCGATCAGAACAACTGTTTGTAAATCCATCTCGGGCTCGAATTCACGCACATGAGGGTGGCCTAGTCGTGCCGTGGCATTCCAATCTATCTGCCGGAGTGAATCGCCGGGAACGTATTCTCGTATCCTCTCAGGGGTGATACCCATTCTTCGACGATCCCCCTCGGAATTACCAGCCACTCCCGCTATTCGCTCGCCGCCAACCCCCACGTGTATATCGTCAGGGCGCCCTGTTTCGACCGTGATCGTCTGCGCCTGGCCAACCGAGGTCGTCGTCTGGAAGAGGTTCGCCGAGTCAGTGAGTATGGCTTTCGGTGGTGGAAACTCGAATGCACCGCCGACGGACATCAGAATGGAATATCTCGACGTGGCGTCTCGTTCGCCAATCGTAATCAAGGCGTGGTCGGCCGTTCCATTCGAGTACGTAGCGGTGACCGGTAGATTCGATTCGATCTCGATACGCACAGGCGATGTGTCCGGTAATTGAGCGCTGAGAGCAACATTAAGATCCTCCCCTCGATTGACCGTTGAGCTATCGAATGATTGCGTCACTGAAAGGTTATCGATGATTTCCAAGACGGTCTGGACGAACAGATATTGCTGCGCGAGTAACCATGCTGATATTCCTATCGTGCCTACGAATAAAACTGGCTGGGCAAGAACAACAGCTCCTACAGCGAGGAAAGCGCCAACCCCAACGCTGGCCCAATAGCGACTCGTGAACTCCATTCATCCTTGAGATGATGGCATAGTAGTTCAAACTATCGGACACTGGAGTCATGTTAGCCCTCCTTTCTCATGGTACTACAAAAAGAAGTATTACCTTGCGAGCAGTAGACCAGTGCGTCGTGACCGGTGGTTCCCGAACACTGCGGTACAGTGCAATCGCCCTCGCAATCCTACTAGCCACGTCTGGAATAGGGGTAGCGTTAGGCAACCCTGGGGCATCCAATTCCGACAGAGTAGTCGGGTATGAAGATTTCATACCGTTCGTTGGAACAGTTGTAAGCTTGAACGAGACGAATGGCTCATCGGTTCCGCACCAAGTCAATCCCGACGAAATAAATAACGGAGGTTCATCAGAGACTGGAAAACGGTGGATCAACGGCCGACTCGCCGACCAGCTCCAGGATAGCGTCGGTCAAGTCAAGCAAGGGGACTACAAACGCGCCAAACGTCTCATTGGAAAGGACTCCGAATACGAAAAATTAGCAAAACGATACGCGAATGTTTCCGGGGAGTCAGGCCAAGGAACTGACGGGAAACGATTCGGACGGCTTCAACGCAATCAAACTCAGTTGATTACCAATGTTCGATCGTACCAGGAGACGCTGAAAAAGTATCGAAAGGCAAAGCGTAACGGGAACGATGCTCGTGCTCGAACGCTTGCACGAGATTTAGAACACTACTCAGACAGGGCGAAAAGGAATGGATCTGCTCTCAAACGAGACTATGAAAGGATCTCATCAAATGATACCGAAATAGCCAACAGCAAACGCCGCATCGAGAATCTAACTCAGAATATCACGAAAAAACAATCTAAGATTCGTGAAAGAGAGTTCATCGAGACGCAGTTCTCGGACTTGGAGGCGTCCAAATCGGGATCGTTCACGGATCCGATTAAAATCACTGGCCAGCTTCGGGCAGCGAACGGTTCCGTACTTCAGGATAGGAAGATACGGTTAGAAATCAGGAATCAGTCTATCCAGTCGGAGATCGGTCAAGATGGCAGGTTCGAGGCAACCTATCGTCCCACACTCGTTAAGGCTGGGACCCAGCGACTGACCATTGAATATGCTCCTCGGAACGATTCGGTCTACCTTGGGACCAACGAGAGCATCAACCTCACAGTTCGCCAGGCCAAGCCGACAGTTAAAATCACAGAAAAGCCGAATACGGCAAGGTACCGTAAAAACATTACCGTGAAAGGGACAGTAAAAGGGGATGGCGTCGGTGCGTCGGGGGTTCCAGTGCGGGTGACGGTCGGGAACACTCCCCTCAATACAACGCGAACCAATAAGGACGGAACGTTTACCGTCGATAAAAAGCTACCAACAGAAGTTAGAGCCGGCAATCAACAAGTACGAGCACAGGTCGCACTTGCAAACAAGGCCCTGATGAATGCAAGCGATGTGGCACCGATGAACGTCACAAAAACTGCGACCCGTCTTTCGATAAATACCCGACGGACCGAGAATCGACTTCGAGTGCAGGGGACACTAATGACAGCGACTGGTGCTCGAGTGGCTAACCAGACCGTTGAAATCCGTATTGCTGGTCGAACAATCACGACCGCTGAGACAGATGCGAATGGACATTTTTCTGCGGTGGTGTCGCTCCCCAAAGACACAACTAATGAAGATAGACCCGTCACGATCGCCACGGTTTACTCAGGCGCGATGTCTAACCTGGAATCCACGAAAGCACGAACCCAACTCCACCCCACTGGACCGACTGATGGGGTGCCCAATTGGTGGCTTTGGGTCGGCAGTATCTGCCTGTTTGGTTTCGTTGCAGGTGGCGCGTACGTAATCTGGTCGCGGAACGTCCTTGGATTCGGTCCAAATTCAATGGGAGAGATCACTTCGGATGACAGCCTTATACCGACAGGAGGAGACAACGAACCGGTAACTACGAATGACCTGCTCACGACGGCACGTGAACAGCTAGCCGCGAATCGATCCGATGTCGCCGTTCGGACTGCTTACAAAGCAGTGAGGTACCACCTCGCTCGCGATAGCGCGAACCAGTTGCACCCAGGAAAAACACACTGGGAACTGTACCACGACTATAGAACGAGTGACGCAGATGACGACACGACGGATAAACTACGTCGGCTAGCGCAAGCGTATGAAATTGCTGCGTTCACGACCAGCTCCATCTCTATCGACGATGCGCAAACGAGTGTGGATATCGCGTCCTCACTCGTATCGGAGTCAAACACAGAATAATAGTGAGGCTATGCCAACGTTTTTGACCGTTCTAGTCGAACTAATGAATCGATGCCATCCGATAGTGACCTCTGGCTACTAATCCCTCGTCCGATACGCCGGTTCCCCGCTGACCTCACGGCGGTGGTGTTTTCTCTTGTACTGATTTCTGCGACCATGTCGGTATCCGGCCTTTCAGGGTCTCCGTTCCGCAACCTTCTCGGCATCGCCTTCGTGTTATTTATCCCGGGGTATGTCTTCATCGCAGCCCTCTTTCCGGAAAAAGGAAGCGAGGAATCCAGCACAAATTCGAGCAATGGCGAACGGGACTCCATTCTACCACAGCCGGGAGACCGCATCGAGAGTGTAGAACGTGTCGTACTATCTATTGGATCCAGCATCGTTATCATCACGGTAACCGGACTCATATTAAACTTCACACCATGGGGTATTCGTGTCCGTCCGCTTTTATTCTGTCTTGGTGGTGTGACCCTATTCGCAACCCTCCTGGCAGCACGTCGACGATGGGAACTGCCTGCGAACGAACGTTTTGGCGTCCCCTACAGGGAATGGACCGCAACTGTGAGGACTGAATTCCTCGAATACGATTCCCGAGCGGGATTGGTCCTTAACGTTTTTCTCGTTTTGAGCGTGCTCCTCGCTGTCGGAAGCGTCGCGTACGCCGTTACGTCTCCCGATCAAAGTGGATCGTTTACTGAATTCTATCTCCTCACCGAGAATGAGACCAGTAACTTGGTCGCAGATGACTATCCGACGAACTTCACCGAGGGTGAGAGCAAGTCGATGTACGTCGGCATCAATAATCACGAACAACAGCCGATGGACTACACCGTCGTTGTCCGAATAGAAAGAGTCGAGAACGGCACAATGCAGGTCCTCGAGGCACAGGAATTACATCGATTTCACACCTCTCTAGGAGTAAACGGAACGTGGCGGACTGAACACGACGTCACGCCGAGGATGACTGGTAATCGGTTGCGATTGCACTACCTTCTGTTCAAAGGAGATGCACCGGCTCAGCCGACCGAAAAAAAGGCATATCGCGAACTCCATATTTGGGTTAATGTTTCTGATCGTGGCTCTTGACCATGGTACGATCGATGTATTTGTGCACGGGAACGGTGTTCGTATCGGTGCTACCAACCTGGGCGGCACGCCATCTCAAAAGTGGCGGGACCATGCGGCAGTAAGACTTATCAAAATTGTCGTAGTCCACGTACTAACTGAGAAACGCAAGTGACGGACGGCGTGGAGGAGTCAGAATTACCGAAACTTGGGTTTCGAGCTTCCTTAAGGGAAATAGGAGGCCGTGAAAACCAGGGGATTCAGCAGTGACCATAGAGAACACAACGAACAAAGTACAGAGGGTGATGGATGGTCCAGTAATTGGGTCGCGGGGAATATCTACCGAGAAGTCAGCGAAAAACCGCGATGGGACTGTGCAGTGTTTGTCGCCACTCATTACGGAATGGGGACCAGCGATAGATTAACAGACGAAATAGTAACAAATTGTTACTGAAAATGTCCAAGTATCAAAGGGCGGCACCTGGGGTTTCAGTCAAATGCGTCTGGTGTGACGCGCGCATGATCTGTACAGCCGGTGGCTACTACATTTGCGTAGAATGTGGTCACTCACTCGTAACTCTAAGTCCAACACTAACGGATGGTGGTGCGAATCACCCTAGGTTGGACGAATTCCGTCCGAGACAATCCCTGTACGATGATACAGAAGGCGAGGAGAAACGAGTGCCAGCCGTTGGATTAATCGCAAGGGAGGACAACACTGGTGACCTGGTCGCTACAACGCTCCGGGCGACAAACAGAGGGCACACAGTATTCGTTACACATGCAAATCAACCAATGTTAGAGGCTGTGAAGTTGGCCGCTCAGATCGGTGCGATCATTATCGACCCACAACAGCCCAATCCTGACGACGATTCCCTAAAGCGGGAACTGCATCTTACGACGATGGCCCACTCCTATCCTGGACTAATCTTTCAGTCCAACGTTACAATTCCAATCGACTACGACCGGAGCATGGCAACAATAGAATCGACCCAAGAATGCTGCGTCGAAGCGGAACCACCCCCGCAGGAACGATCGACAACAGTTCATGCAGTGATACCCGCCCACAACGAAGCAAACACGATAGCGGATGTCGTCTCGGCAGCTGACATCCATGTGGATGAGGTAGTTGTCATCGATGACGGAAGCATTGATGAGACATCGACATTGGCACGTGACGCAGGGGCAAAAGTAATCAATCATACAACTAATCGAGGCTACGGTGAAGCACTCGTGACCGCATTCAAGTGGGCAAAAAAGGCGAACGTCAACAACTTGGTGATCTTAGATGGCGACGGTCAACATGATCCCAAAGACATTCCGAAGTTGGTCGGCGCGCAGAACCGTACTAGCGCAGATATCGTCATTGGGAGCCGATTCAGCAACGAAGCGGAAACGGAGATCCCACTATATCGCTGGATTGGACTCACTATCGTGAGTGCGCTTACCAACTTGAGCATGGGAGTGGTCCGGCCGCGTTCTTACTTACATGACACACAGAGTGGTTTTCGGGTGTACGGCCGTTCGGCAATAGAATCGCTAGCTGGTGCAGATATCGCGTCTCACATGGATGCCAGCACCGACATTCTGTACCACGCCCATCACGAGGGTTATAAAATAGACGAGGTCAGAACTACGATTGACTATGATGTGGAAAATGGAAGCAATCATCATCCAATTGCACACGGCTTTGTCCTCATCAGGAACCTGCTGAAGACTATCGAACGAGATCGGCCGATCGCAGCCTTGGGAGTACCTGGATTTCTGATTGCACTCATTGGTCTTGGATTTGGATACTGGACGATTATAAACTACATCCAGACCGAAACCTTTCCGCTTGGAATCGCTATTACGTCTGCATTCCTTAGCCTCACAGGAATTCTGAGCTGCTTCACAGCGATCATCCTCCATTCGTTAAATCATCATTTTGAATAAGAGTGGGATACTTGATCAGTGAGACGCCGCGAGGAACGACCAGATACGTTCGGTTTTGTAACGAGTCAGTAAAATCGATTACCCGACTGCCGAAACTCCCGGACATCCTCACGGGTGGGCATCGAGTAGTACGACCCCTTCGAAGGATCCGTCGGCGTTGGATCGACGACGCCTTCGGAAATTTGTCGAAGCGACTCATGGAGCACCGTTGAACCGTGCTGGGCCACACGACTGTTCAGCGTATGTAGCGTGTCATCAGGGTGAATCTCTAATTCTTCTTGAAGAATGACATCTCCGGTGTCGATATTTTCGTCCATATAATGGACGCTGACCCCTGTTTTTTCCTCATCATTCAACAGAGACCAAAAACTCGGTGAAACTCCCCTATAATGGGGGAGCAACGACGAATGCACATTAAGGACACATCGATTCGGAACATCCAGCAGGTCCGAATGAAACTTCTGCGTGGCGGCAACTGATACAATGACATCGGGATCCATCGACTCTGCATACTCCACATATTCTGTTCTATTAACGTCTCTTTCGTGTCGATACGCAATTTCGTTACGCTTCGCGAGCGTCTCAGGTGAATAAGATCGTCCAGAGCCCAATATGCGGTTTATCTTGTCCAAAATGAAGTAGGATCCATAAAATACAGAGTGTTGGAAAAACCCAATCAGTCCAAATCTTTGCAGGAGTTTTGGAACGAACTCTACGAGGCTTTCCGTTCCAAGCGCTGGTGAAACGGTGGTGATGTTGACCACGTTAACGTCGTCTGCGGCGACTATATCGCGAAGGAAAGTTGGGATATAGTAATACTCATCAACTGTTACAATAAGAATCCTGAGTGAGCGATCGTTCGAGGAATCACTGACCATTCATGCTCACCTCTGCTTTATGATATAGATCGGTCATCAATCCAAATTGATAGCTATCATTTTGTAATTTTTTAATCAGCCTTCGGAAAATATCGAAGCCTGTGTCGCGTCGTCGGCGATAGGCAAGCCGATAGGGTTGTGGGAGATGGTTGAACGCTGGTGGTACCATCAGGTCGTGCATATGAAAATCGAAGACAAGAACACTGGGAGGACGGCTATGAATCATCCACTCGTACGGCCGTCCGAAAAGCTTCATGTAAGAAAGAGCCACTGGTACCCGGAGCTGTTCGGAAAAGACGGTGAACGGCAGTTCGATGATACCGGTCTTTGTGTGTCTGAATGGAAACCGAGATCGAGTACGGTTGTTAAACCGACCTGGACGCCACGAAGGGAAGAGACTCGCATCGAAGGCGATGTCATACTCTGCGAGAAGAGCGTAGTCGGAGGTCTTTGCGGCACCATCGGGGAACCTGAATCCCAACGGCTCCGTTTCGAACCTGTCTCGAAGCCTCGTTACACTCTCGGAGATCTCGAATTCGAGGTCCGCAAAGGAGCGTCTGGGATGAGTATGCGAATGTGGATGGAACTCTACGGCCGTATTCGCAGTTTCTAGTTTGTGGACGACTTCGGGAGCGACGTCTAACAGTTCCGTTTGTAAGAAGCACGTCAATGGGAGATCGAATTCTTCAAGAAACTCAACGAGGGGCGATATTCGACGGGCAGCATCGTATCTGTTCTGTTTAATTGCCGTGCCATAATCGCATTCCAAGTCTAAAGTCAAGAACACGGTCTTATTGGTCGGCCATTCCTCTAACACCTCGTTCATTGTAGCTCCACTACCGATGAGAATCGCTGTGTAGTCACTTAGATGTCAGGGTACCTGATCTATTCCTAATAAATAATATTACGCCATGAATAGTTGGATTCTCTGTCTCGCTCGGTGTTGCAATCGGAAATCATAGACATATTCTCCAAATGGAATCTTTTCATTTAAGAAGACAACATCCTCCAACGACAGCAAACACTCTCCTCTAAGTTCTGTCTGTCACTTTGGCCGGGTGAGGATCTCTGGACCGTTGATTGGTTATCACTGGCGCTGCCGTCGCGTCGATCCTCATCGTCACAGGGTATCTAAACAACAACCCCGATATTAATGACGAGTCGGTTCTGCTTTTATTTCGATCGACCTATCGTCCGAGAGTAAACGGTAGTACCGATCGATGGAATGGTCTTTCGTGAATCGCTTTTCAAAAGCAGTGCGTGCGTTCGCTCCCTGTTCAGTGATGAGATCTGAATCAGCCCGCCACTTTCTGATAGCGTCGACGACGCTGCTGACATCTCCCTGTGCGGCTTGTAATCCAGCATGATACGTCTCGACGATTTTCGCCTCGTCGTCGTTCGGCTGTGTAATTACCAGGATAGGCCGTCCCGCGGCGAGCGCAGTATATAGTTTACTTGAGACGCAAACACCTTCCATTCCTTCTTGTACTGTCACGATCGAAACATCACCGGCAGTTAGTGAATATGGCAAGTGTTCGAGATCTTGGTATGGGAGAAACCGAACTGTATCACCACGTAAGTCCTTCTGCTCAGCTAATTCGACGATAGCCTGTTTTTTATCACCCCCTCCGATAATAAGGACTGTGACGTCATCATCATCGAAGTACTCGGCAGCGTTCACAATCGTTTCAAGATCGTGATTCTCCCCGATATTCCCCGAGTAGAGGAGGACAAAATCGTCTCTGAGGTCGTGTTCTTCACAGAACCAGTTTTCATCCTTCGATCGTGGCGTGATGAACTCTTCATCCTCCCAATTATGGATGATCACCACTTTCGACTCGTTGAAGTTGTCTCCTACCTTCGCGATGATACGGTCGCGCATCGTCGGGCCGAGTGAAACGACGTTACGTGCGTCTTCGAACGCGAGTACAGTCAGCTTGCTCCAAATCGTATCCACGAATCCGTTCTCACCGATGTAGTCTGTTTCGACGATGAGGTCGGGATAAAGATCATAGACGATAAACGTGTATTCCCACCGTCGAATCTGGCAAACGAGCCACATTGCAATCGGGAGGAACGGTGGATTCGAGACGAAGATGAATTCACGCTCGTACTCTGACCGACTCACGAGTAAGGTGAAAAACATCCATATCGTAAAAACCGTCCAGTTGAATCCTCTCCGAATGGATGAGGACTGTCTTAGCTGTGGAGCACGAATTCGCTTAACGAGGACGTCTTCGTACCAATCTCTTCGTGGTTGTCTCTCGTTCTCTCCGCTATGATAATTTGGCTGACTGGTGTATACTTCCAGATCTAGCCCTCGGTCCTGAAGTCCCACGGCGAGATCTGTTAACAACTGTCCCGTCGACGCAGTTTCAGGATGAAAGTACTCTGTGACCAGTATGACTTTCTTCTCAGGTTCGCTCATGTTGGAAGGTTCTAAATCAGCGCTCGTGGAGGAGCGTTTCGAGATTCGCTCTGACGCGTTCCTTGTTGTGGTGGTTTACATACCAACCGAGCGTTTCCTCGATACCCTCCTCTAGGGAGAACGCCGGTTCCCACCCAAGAAGCTCCTTTGCTCGTGTCGTATCGGCGGCCCGGTGACGCACGCCAACGGGCTTGTCCGTTAGATACTCCAATTCGTCCGGTTTCCAATCAAGCCGATCGAAAATAACCTCCGTAACCTCATTGATGGAGATATACTCCCGTATGCCTGCGTTGACGGCAGTGCCGTCCGTAATATTCTCGGCGGCGAGGCGAAGTGAACGAGTGATATCTCGCACGAACGTAAAATTGCGAGTCTGATCCCCATCGCCCCAAATACGGAAGGGATCCTGCTCTGCATACGCTTTCGCCATGAGAGCGATAATAGCGTGCGTTTCGTTCTCCCGTGGCCCGTAAGCGGTGAAGATGCGAACTGAAGAAGCATCGATTCCGTACTGTTCATGATATGATTGTAACGATCGCTCGCCCATCAATTTCGCCCAACCATAGACCTCGTCTGCGTATGCGCCTCCTCGTTCGTCGAAACTAATCATGTCTTCACTGAGCCGCTGTTTTTCTTTCTGAATGTCGGTTGGATACGTACAGGCACTCGAGGCGAACGTGATGCGATCGACGCCGTTTTTCGAAGCTTCTTCGAATACGATATTGTCGAGTGCCATGTTAGTGGCGCAGTTTGCTGGATACGACGAAATATATCCGCGCCCCCCGTGATCAGCTGCGAGATGGAAGACCGTGTCAATATCCATCGTCGCTTCATCCGCGACTTCTCTGTGTTTTAGGTTGCCATCGAGTACGTCGATTTCGTCCTCGACATTCGAGAGGTTACCTCTCTCTCCACTAGAAAAGTCATCTACAACACGAACAGCCGCACCTTCTTCGACGAGTTCCTCAACGAGGTGACTGCCGATGAAGGATGCTCCACCTGTGACAAGGACTCGTTCGCCGTTCCAGTTCATCTGTCGTCACCTCCATCCGCACTAATTGCTACTTCTTTTTCTCCGAGTTCCGCTGCTGCCCACCGGTAGACACGTGAAAGCCCCTCGTCGAGGGAAATGCTAGGTTCCCAATCGAGTTCTTGGCTCATTTTCGACATGTCTGCAGCATATTTATCCGTTCCTGTGGGTTTGGAGGTGTCGTGGCCGATTTCGATACTTTTGCCGCTTATATCGATGATTTTCCGAGCGAGTTCATTCATCGAGATGACTTCCGTCGCATTTCCGAGGTTGATCGGTTCACCTCCCATCTTTTTTTCCATCGTTTGTATCATTCCATCCACGAGATCGTCAACGTAGATGAACCCACGTTCTTGTGTCCCATCCCCGAACAACTCAATGGTTCCGCCATCGGGTTCTTCTATTACTTTCCGACAGAGTGACGGAATTACGTGGCTGCTATTCGGGTCAAGGCTCTCCCGCGGGCCGTAACAGTTGAATATACGGACACTCCCCGTCTCGAGATCCGTATCTTGTTGGTAGGCGCGACAGGCGACCTCACCTATCAATTTCGCCCATCCATACGTGCTGTGTGGATCTGCAGGGATAGCTTGGTCTTCACTGAACAGGTTCAACTCATCGTGCTTTTGTCGGTAAATGCACGCCGATGAGGCGAATATGAAACGATCGATTCCGTTTTTCTCTGCGGCTTCGAGAAGGTGCTGATTCATTAATACGCTTGGCGTCAGCCCACCAACATTTTCGCGTTGAATGTAGTGGATACCCCCAACGCTCGCAGCCAAGTGGAATATCTGATCGACCCCCTCTGTTGCTTCAATACAGCCTTTGTATGTTGTGAGATCCACGTTGCGAAACTCGATATCATCGAGAAGGTGGTCGATTCGATCGAGTTCACCTCGTGAACAATCATCAGCGACGACGACATTCTCATCGAGTTCTACCAAGCGCTTGGTTAGATGCGAGCCGATGAAACCCGCCCCACCGGTAACTAACACTGATTGATCTCCCCCATCCATGCAGCGAGCTATGACACCCGGATATTAATAAATTGAGGCCTTTGAAACCGGCCGAGATAGTGTATCCATATGATATTCGACTGTATTTTTGTGAGTCAGTGACCCACGACCGAAGTCATGGGCTTGGAAGAGGTCTCCCCCTCTGCCGTCGGATCGACGGAGGCGTTGTAATCGCCGTTCAGGTTCAGCGTCCCTGGCGGTAGCGCACACTGACAGGGTGCGCCTCTACTCGAAGACTGAATTGTGCTAAAATCAACGATACCCGAGATCCTCTAAGCGTTGCTCAACGTCCTCATCAAGGCCGGTCGGGGAGACACCCGTGACACCGTCAAGTTCTTCGATTCGATCCGAGACAGCAGTTTGGACAAGTTTTGCCCCTGAATCATTCGCCTCCATGTTCGTTCGTTTTGGTTCCCCATCACGAATGTTGAAGAGACGTTCGTCATCGTGTATTTCGTCGATCTCGTACAGCCAGTCCGCTGAACGCGCACCTACGACTACGTTGCTTTCGACTTGGTGTTCGGCAAGAACGTACGGACGTGGACCGTCGAGACCAGGACGTTGACCTGTGTACGCGTTTGGAATCTCAAACCCAAGGGTGTCATGAATTAGCGGTGGTATATCGAGTAAGCTGACTAAATTGTCAGTCGCGTCATGAAGATACTTGGGACCGTTTAGTACGACGAGGGGGACGTGTAAGAGTTCGTCGTGCATCCGCTCTGGTTTCCCAAACAACTCGAACTCGCCAAACATTTCACCGTGATCGGAGGTGACGATTACAAGTGTTTCATCGAGCACACCGATTTCTCGCAAAGTTTGAAGGATTCGTGCTATCTGATCGTCCACGTACTCGATAGCTGCATCGTACAACCGTTCGAGTATTCGTAGGTCCTCAGACGATAGCGAATCCGGTTCAGTCAGCAGTGTCGAATACAACTGGGAAACCTCTGTTTGGGAGACATCAGCTACCTCGTATCGTTCACGATATTTGGAAGGAGGGTAGCATGGATGATGAACGTCCATATAGTGCGTCCAACAGAAGAATGGAGAAGGGCGTTGCTGTAACAATTCGATTGTGTCGTCGGTAATGACCTCTGCACTTACGTACGGTCGAGGTTTCCCTTCGATGATTTGGTACACCTTCTTGATAGCGTCGGTGAGATGGAGCCTTTCGTCGAATTTACGCAACATCGGATTATTGAGTTCGATACCACGAGGAAATATCTTGGTCGCTAATCCCATCAGGAGATTCTGATAGTCGTTAAATTGGTCGAAACCAACATCATAGTTGAAATAATTCGAAAGAAAAGGATTACAGTGATAACCAGCGGTGGACAGACCATTTCTTGCAAGTTCCTGGGCTAAACGCGGACGGTCGTCTCGTAAAGGGCCGAGGCCCCCATATGAAAGAGGCATCGTTCCAGTGAGCATTGCAGGGAACGAGGGTGTTGTCCCAGGTCCAGTTGCAAACGCCCGACAAAAGGAATCTCCTTCCCGGATCATTCTTTCGATTGCATTTGCGTCAACGTTTTCGTATCCAAAACTGGGGAGGTGGTCGGCGCGAAGTGAGTCAATCGTTACAAGGAGGACATTATTGGGTGTCATAGGGATCACGTTGGTCGTTCCACTTACCGCGTCAATCTCTTTGTTATTTAAGGTGTCCCGATTTTTCCGATTGGATTCGGATAACACTATCTCCTTCGTTGAGTCTACGCCCTCTTCCCAATTTATGACTCATCTTGGTTGGCAGCAAGAATATAGGAATACCGTTCGGCAGTCGTCTTTGCAACACTCCGCCAAGAATACTGTCGCATTGCTCGCTCGTAAGCTGCTTTGCCCATTGTGCGTCTTGTTTCGGCATCTGATATGATTCGTTCAATCACTTCTGCGAGCAAAGCAGGAGACTCCGGCTCGACGAGTACTCCTGTTTCTTCGGTTATTTGCTCGGGAATTCCACCGACAGTCGTTGAGATAACAGGAGTTGCTGCGGCCATTGCCTCTAGCGTTACCAAAGGAAACACGTCGGAACGGGTGGGGAATACAAACACGTCTGCCCGTCTGTAAAGCTTTTTGAGAAGAGAACCACTCACAAATTCAAGATAGCGAATATTTGAGGTCTGCAAGCGTTCAACGAGCTTCGAATCCATAGCGCTACCAGCGAGGACGAGTTCACATTCACAGTCCAGTATTCGGCTTGCGTCAAGTAAATCTTGAACCCCCTTTCCGGGGAGAACTTTTCCAACGAACAGGAGCATCGGATCCGATTTAGAAATCCCCAATGTAGATTCTAATTGCTCTCTTTCGTTGCTCGTTGGCGGATTGGGTTGAACGCCATTCGGTATGACGCTTACCGATTGGTCGGGGAATTTTTGGTTGAGAATTTCAGCATCATTCGCCGAAAGTGCAAACAGGTGCGAAGCACGACGAAGAACTGTCTGGTAAGGCGAGAGAACTCCGACGCGAAATGCCATTTTAGCAAACCATGGCATGTTCATTGTCTCCGGAAGTTCCGGAATCTTACTGATACCATGCGTCGTCACGCAGTACGGGAGGTCATTCATTTCGCATTGGAGAGCAGCAGCGACCATCCCCACAACTGGAACTGCATTGTGAATGTGGGCGATATCGTATGAGTCGAGTGGGTCTGGTGATGTAAGTCGTGTCCAAATCAGCGAATTTGAATAGTTTTTCTCCGACTGAATCAAACGCTTAGTTAAATCCCGGAGAGGTGTTCGTGATGGGATCTGATAAAACGAGTGTTGCAGTTGGAGTTCAGATGCTAGCTCTGTGTCGTATTCTCCAGCCATTTTCACCGTGTCGACCGAGGCGAACTCAGCGAGGTGATCACCGAGTTGAAGACCAGCCCGAACGGCCCCCTCACGATCGTCCGGTGCTGCCACAATTATGTTAAGTACCCGCAAGGCTCTCTCGGGAGAGGGCTCTGACTTGGCGGTCATGATATCGGTAACACTGTCGAGTCGAGGGGTGATAAGTCCGTTGTACAGCGTGTTCTCTGAGTAGCACAAGAGGAACTACCAACCCCCCACAAAAGAGTTTAGTAAACCAGTGTTGATGAGGTTTTATGAGATTCCGAAGAGAGGGGGCTCGAACTGAAAGTCTCCCATTTTTATTTAATAATCTTGGGACGAACATGAAACCAGAATACGCAGACCTCGTACACCAATAGTGGAATGGCTTCAGACAATTCAGATTTCTCGATCGTTTCACGCCTACCGTCACAGGGAGTAGAGATCTATATCGGGTACGCATTTATTTTCGCCACTTCTATTGGATTGATATTGGTCACATACTTTTTCGACGCTAGTACGGTCGTACAGGGACTCTACGGCGTGATTGGTGCATATCTCGGAGGACTGGTGTTGTATTTTTACGATCGGCCTATTCGTAGTTTGAATGATCGGACAGTCCACGTTCCAATCCCATCCGCAAAGCACTATCTGAAATTCAATCTAATCATCTGCTGTGTCTCAATTAGCGTCGCCGGAATATTAGAAACGCCCCTGATAGCGGTACTCTTCCTTTTACTATTTGGGTATCCACTCTTGTTGATTCAAATCTTTGGACCCATCAATCAAAAAATATACTTGATTCAACTATGTAGTCTATCTGGATCTACTCTGGTAGTCAAATGGCTCACTAGCGGGCTCTATTTTGGATACGGGGATATATTCATTCATTTACGCTTTGTTAAAGAACTCATATCTTCCAACTACGTCCAGTACATTCCGGATCTTATTTATCAATCATTTGGGGGATTTCATATTTTCATTGGGAGTGTACGTCTCGTTTCGGGTCTCTCTGGCGCCGATTCACTGTATCTTAGCGGGGTGATTCTCTATTCAGTGTTTCCTCTACTCACGTATATCTTCGCGATGTCGCTATCATTGAACCAAATGCAAGCACTAGCAGTAGCCACGGTTGTTCCAACAATTTATTTGATCCCGTTCTACGCGAGCTACTTCTTCCCACAGTCCCTCGCCATTCCATTAGTCATCATCGGTCTTTACCTCGTGATTAGACAATCAACTAGCAGTGGATTCCGATTTGGTCTTCTTGGAATCATATTCATTCCCGCCCTGAGTTTCATCCATCACTTTACCTATTTCTTGCTAATACCGATATTAGTCCTGCTCTTTCTCTCATATTGGTTCATGCTTCGCGTCTCACCGACGCAGACCGATCCGGGATTCAGATTGAATTATCCCCTCCTCGTCGCCGCACTCGTCGTTATCGTCGTTCATTGGGTGATTTTGGCAAAAGGGATATACATCGGAGGGTTGATTTTCGCCCTTTTCGATATTGTAACAACGTTATTCGAAAACTCTGTAGGGGGAGTACAAACATTCACGCTCGGACAAATTTCAGTCAAGTCGGATTCCACCACTGGACTTCAATGGTTGTTGAGCGTTTCTGGGATCTACTTTTCAGCGCTCGTTGCAATTTCCGTAATCGCTCTTGGAGTCATAGCGAAGCACCATGCCAAGTACTATCGGCTATTTCCGGTTTTGATTGTCGGGTTGGCAGGTTCAGTGTTTATCTATAAGCTACCGATTCCGATCAAGTCTAGTGAACGAATTGGGTTTCTGTGGGCAATCTTCTTTGTCTTCATACTCGGTCTCGCTCTCTACCATGCCACGCAACAAGAGCGGCACTCAATTGGTTCGATCTCCGTTTGTCTCTTACTTGTAGTGATGGGAATCACTGCTCCCTTGGTCGGTGGTCACGACTACTACAAAGTAAAACCGGGCTATGACCAGCAGAGTACGCTATCGGAACAGCAGAGTGCCATGATAGCGTCCTCAGGATATTTTTCACAAAACTACTCATCAGGTATTGCAACATTGTGGATGCCACGGAAAGCACTTCAGCGATTTGGGGTCGATCGTGTGGATCGGAGTGAAGTATCGGAGCGAGCGCTTTCTAACTCGAAAACCAATCTGTTTCTGTATCTGGAGTGGTGGCCGAAGTATCGGCTCAAAGTGATAGCCGCAAAGCGATCTGTGTATAAAAACAACGTATTCATGTCTGAACAATGGCTACAGAACGCGATCTCGTCAGAGAATAAAGTATATACGAGCGGTAAAACCGGGATTTTATGGGAAGACGAAACGATCACTGTCGATGAAAATGATACTGTATCGGCTAGAGGCAGGACCGATAATGTCCATAAATAAGACATTAAATACATGAACTTGCCGTATTGGAACACTATACAAAATCCAGATCAATGACCAGAGAATCTTCCGATACCTATTCCGCTCTTCAGTCAGTTTCTCGCGGCGCATCAATATTCGTCATTGGGAAAGGAATCGACAATGGCCTACGATACTTTCTGACTCTCCTATTAACGCGTGGGCTAGCAGCACCTACCTTGTTCAGTGTATACGCCTTCGCAACCACTATACTCGCGGTCATTAACGTATTCACGAACCTGGGAACCAACCAATCTATCCTAAAGTTCGTCCCTCAATACGAGGACGACTCAGGGAAACGACGGCGGATGCTCGGACTTGCATACCTGACTTCACTCGGGGCGGGAATCGGTGGCGGCGCACTGTTATACGTCGCCGCACCATGGATAACCCAATTCTCGACGTTTACGGCGAACGGGGCGGGACCATACCTCACTGAAGGACTACGAATTCTTGCGATAATGTTGCCGTTCAATACACTAACCAATTGTGTCAAGAGCCTCTTCAAAAGTCTCGAACTCCCCGAATATCAGGTACTGATCGAGAATATCCTCATTCCCAGCCTCCGTGTGATTATGATTGGAATCGCACTCCTCCTTGGATACCAACTCGTCGGAGCGATAACGGCGACGGTTATTGGAATGCTCCTCGTGTTCGCCGCAACCGTCTGGCTAGCCTACACGAAGGCATCTCTATCGCCTTTATTCTCTGCGACACGAGCAGAGACAGTTGAGTTTTATAACTTCTCCCTTCCGCTAACGCTTAATCAAGCGGGCTATATCCTCTCGAACCGGGTCGACATTCTGATGGTTGGGTTTTTGGTCGCTGCTGGCGACGCCGTTGGGATGTATAAAATCGCAACCGTGTTGGCCGGATTCCTCATCCTCCCGCTCAACGCGTTCAGCCAATTATTCCCACCCATCGCGTCGCGTCTCTACACCAACGGTGAGATTGACAACCTCGAATCTCTTTATCGGCGAGTGACTCGCTGGTCGTTCACGATGGCACTATTTCCAGCGGTCGGGGCTATTGTGTTCTCTAATGAACTGTTGACGCTCTTTGGGGACAGCTACACACAAGGACAATTCATCCTTCTATTGTTTGTCATTGCCCAACTCACCAATGCAAGCGTCGGACCGAGCGGCTACCTCCTCATGATGACTGACCATCAGTACATGACGCTCACCAATCAATGGATTCTCGGCCTCTGCAATGTCGTCCTGAACTACTTCCTCATCATGGAGTTCGGGTTAATCGGGGCTGCGATCGCCAGCGTGACGGTCATCACGTCAGTTAATGTATTGCGGGTCGCGGAAGTATGGTACTTCGAAAGGCTATTTCCCTACTCGCGCAAGTATTTCAAGCCAATTTTAGCCGCTCTCGTCTCGGCACCCGTGATGTACGCAGTGCGGTCAGTATTCCTCAAGTACCTCTCTTTGTCAATGGGGGGAACGGTTACTGCGCTTATAGTGGGTGCTGTTGGTGGAATCTTCGGTCTCGTAGCGTTTGGAGTAGTGCTGTACTGGCTCGGAATCGAGAAGGAGGATTGGGATTTCTTCACAAAACACACACCGATCTGAAGGCCGGGCTGATTTCATTATTCAGTATAGCCAAGATCGCTCAATCGATCTGTGATAACCTCTTCGTCCAATTTTTCATACTCAGTCGGTGACTCGGATTTCACTATCCGACGTTCAGTTGCTTCATTTACTACCCACGGTACCTCGATCAATTCACGTTTGTACAGATTACTAGGATGACCATAGGTTCGGATTGGGATCGGAAAGGTGCGTTCACCAACGAGGTTGCCATGATCAGCGGTAATAACTGTCTTTCCATCCAGTTTCTGAACTAGTTCGAATACATGGGGAAGCACCACTTGGAGATTTTCTGCATAGGCTTCGAGGATTTGCCGCCTGTCGACATCCATTCCATACAACAATGCATTCCATGGATGCGGTTTGCCGCCGTGATCGGTCTCGATACCCATGTGCTCAATCTCTTTCCCTTTCTCACCAATGAACGGAAAATGTGGCTGCATGAAGTGGGAGATGAGACGTTTATTAGGGTACTGATCGAATATCTCGAGTGTTCGCTGGACCATCGTCTCTGGTAACACTGTTCGATGCTCTTCGTTCCAATCGTCGTTCAAGAGGTTGACAATGGCGTGAAACGTTTCGTCCGGCAGTTTGAACGCGTGTGGGTTCGCCGTGATGTAAACTGTATCTTGGCATTCCCGTCCAACAAAGCTCTCTTGCATAAATTCCCAACTTTCGCTCCCTGGGGACAGTTTGCTCGTCACCCTGTCCCCGAAGTTGGTTTGCCGGATGTACATATCGTACCGACATGCGTCCAAGATAATTAGATTGTCCCAGTCTTCCTCCATCACATTCATACGTGGCTTCCGATTCACCAGTTGGGAGCAGTAGGCGTTGAACGTGAGAGCGAGGTCCTTCTGGAGGCGAACGATCTCTCTTCGGAGGAGCTTCGGCTCGCGTAGAGCTCGTTTCACATCCCCAAATGAATATCGCTGTCTACGGGTCATGAGTAGCACAACAATAGTGAGCGAGATACTTATAATTCTCATCCTATCAATTGACCCGCCAAGAGCGCATATCGACCCGTACGATGATTACCAATGAAAATAGTATTACGGCGGGTGATTTTGAAAGATATACAGACACCTACTATATGGCGTAATTCTCTATACTGACGTTTCGAAGTAATTCTCTCCGGAAGAGGCCAGTCAAATTTTGAATTCATTCGCTCTGACCATCAGGAATCGCCTCCTCAGCGTTAGATTCGTAGAGGGATGTGTCCGCATCAACGGAATCGCTCGGGAGCGAAACTTCCTCGAGTATTTCTTCGATGATCTCGCCACTCGTTACGCCACTCAGATCTGCATCAGTACTCGGGTGAAGTCGATGCGTAAGCACGGGATCGGCGAGACGTTTCACGTCGTCCGGGATAACATACTCTCGACCCCGAACCGCTGCTCCTGCTTTACAGGCATCGAGAAACGCAAGTGTTGCACGTGATGACCCGCCATATTCCACGTCCGAGTGCTCACGGGTTGCTCCGATAATGTCGAGTATATACTGTTTTACAGATTTATGGACGAAAACGTCGGAGACAAACTCGCGAGCTGAAAAAATATCTTCAGTGGACACTACATTGGATACATGTTCCGTTCCGAGTTCGGGTTGGCTATCGAATCGGTTTACCATTCTTAGTTCGTCGTCTCGTTCGAGTAAATCGACGGTGAGCTTCAGCTGGAAGCGGTCGCGCTGGGCCTCTGGAAGTTTGTATGTCCCTTCCATATCAATTGGATTTTGAGTTGCGATCACAATGAAGGGGTTCGAAAGCGATAACGTGTCACCTCGAATCGTCACCGCTTGTTCTTGCATTGCCTCCAACAGCGCGCTCTGAGTTTTTGGCGTCGCCCGATTGATTTCGTCGGCAACGACAACATTAGAGAAGATTGGCCCTCGCTGGAGTTCAAATTCACCGGTCCCTTCTCGATATACATATGTTCCCGTAATATCGGCCGGGAGAAGGTCGGGCGTCATCTGTATCCGAGTGTACTCAAGCCCGATTGCGCGTGCAAACAGATTGGCGATCATCGTCTTAGCGACGCCAGGAACCCCTTCTAAGAGAACGTGGCCGCGTGCCAGCAGTGCAATCATGAGATGCTCAACAATATCCTCGTTTCCGATCAGGACACTACTAAGCTCTTCGACGACGTCACTGTAGATGTCGGTTGGGTCGCTCATCTTGAGCACATTCAATGTCGACCCTGATAATTCATCTGGGCCCTCACAGATCCCTCATTCTCGATGTTCATGAAGGGCTGCGACGACGCGTTCGATACGTTGGGAGTCCCACTCGGGGTGGTGTTTTTCGATGTAGTCCACCAGCTCTTTCTCGCTTATTTCCGGGGTGTCCTGCTCGGGTGAATTCCGATACAATTCACTAATCCACTGACGAGGTCGTCGCGCCCAGCCAGCAAATCCTAAGACTCCAATAATTCCAAGAAGAATCTGCAGGGGTGGCGATGTTCTGAGCATCATAACGGCACGTACCAGCGGTGGCAATCGTGCCGAGTGCGAGTAGTCCAACATCACGACCTGATGCCTTTCGAAAATGTGGTGAACGAACGCTCTGTTATCGGATTGATCGATCATCGCATTAATGAACAGACTAGGATCACCGATGACGATAACACGGCCTTTTCCAACTCGTTCCGTTGATGCGACCGGAGTGGCTGTGAGCGACTCGTTTGTATCGAGTTTTTGGTTCTGATTCGTATCGAGATAGGCGTAATCCGATGTGGTCGCAAGGACAGTCGAATCGTGCGGACGGACAGCCGTTCCGTAATTGAAAGTAAGCGTATCGACTCCCTTTGTGAGTCGATGATTTGAGGTATTCCGTATGACTGGCATTGCAGGGGAGCGGTAGTTAAACTGAACGTCTCGAACGAGGCGCCCATCGATGCGGGCATTTGCACCGATTGATCTAAGTAACGAATTCGAGTGCCCACCGAAGTCCTCGGCAACGATTAGAGTGCCTCCGTTTCGAACGAATTTCTTGACCCGAGACCGTTCAGTGGGACCATATTCAATTATCGGTGAGATCACGACGGCAATTGTGTCGTTCGGATCCACATCGGCATAGTCGGAAGTGTCCTGAACTATTTTACTTTCTGCACCAGCATTAGATGCCACAGAGTGGAGTTCTGCTGCACCGTTCCATTTCATGCTATAGCTGCTGAACGCGGCCGTTGAGGTGCTTATTGCGAAGAGAAGTCCCCCAACAATGGCCACAGTCAGTATGAGCAAGAGTAAACGAGGATACCCAACGTCAGATAGGCTCTTCATGGAACAATCCCCGACCCGAGTAGCGAAAGCATCTTTTTAATGAGAATATATCCTAGTAATATGAGTCCAAGGATGACAAACCATTTCAGTCGTGCTCGCCACTTTGGCGTGACGGTAACAGGCGCCGTGAGTTCAATCATGATAAGGAATCCCACAAAGGTACAAACGAAAAAAATCGGCAGTGAAAGTTGCCCTAATACAGATAAAACGAAAATAGCAGAGAGCATCCAAGCGACTTGTCCGTGAACTAAGCGCTCTCGACCTCCTGTTGTCATCCTATGCAAAGTTGAGGTCCAAGATATAGTATGTTGTGGCACTTATCACATGGATGTGATCACGGTGTCGGATATTAATACCACGAAAAATTTAGCTTATTTAATGTTTAAAATGCTTTTTTGAGGTGGGTGGACAAATAATCGTTGGGGAGGTACTCAACAGGCTAATCCCACAGAACACTTTCTTGGTCTTTTATAAGTTTGTAATGGCGATTTGGCGTGGCCAAGAAGTTTTAAACGCTCCGGATTGTATTGTCCTCGCGCTATGGAGGGGGGACCAGCAGTTAGTGTCGTAATACCTACATATAATCGGGAAGATACACTCGGAGATGCAATCGATAGTGTCTTGGGACAGACTTATACTGATTTCGAACTTATAATTGTTGATGACGGTTCTACTGACAATACTGAAAATGCAGTAAAAGGATACAACGACCCAAGACTTCGTTACGTCGTTCACGAGCAAAATATGGGCGTGAGTGAAGCTCGAAATTCTGGTATTAGGGCATCTAATGGGGATTACATTGCATTTCTTGATTCAGATGACCGCTGGAGGCCTAACAAACTGCAACGGCAGATCGCTGCTCTGGAACAGAAATCCGAAGAGTGGATTGCCGCTTATTGTGGATTTTCATACAACAAGAAAAGTCTAATGCAGAGACTAAAATATCATGTCTTCAACCATCTATTCCAGACTTCAAGTAAAAAAAGAGGTGGAGCAGAATTAATCAAGGAAATTCTCACGCTAAATCTCCGAATCGGCTCCGGTTCAACATTAATTATAAAACGGAGCGCCATCACTGAGCTAGATGGCTTCGATCAAGAACTCGATATTCACGAAGATTGGGACTTAATCATACGGCTTCTCCAGCATGGGAAATTGGAGTATGTGGAGGAAGATCTCGTGGTTGGACGCAAATCAAATGATCCGTCTCCAGTTGATATGCATGAAGCTAAACTGAGATTTCTTTCGAAACATTCCAGTGTTGTTGCCGAATTGGAAAACGAGAACCATGGCGTGACAAATATTCATCAATTCCACCTTGGAGGATATTACATAAGAGAGGGCGAATTCAGTAATGGTCACCGTCATATCGACCTTTCCATGATTCGTAATCCAAAACACTTCGTTCTATTAGTATATTGGACATCTATTGGGATGAAAAATACGTTTCGTTGACTAAAGAAGCCCCAGATCCGCCGACGGCGGGTCGCGGTCGACGAAACCGCTGTCAAAATCAATGGTGAGTGGTCTTGGGTGTACGCTGCGATAGACACCGAAACAAAGCTGCTGCTCGCTATCGAAGTGTTTGATCGGCATGGCACTGATTCGGCGGCTTCGTTTCTGTCTGGATTGGCCGAGAAACACGATCTCTCGGACACTGTGTTTCTCGTTGATGGCTACGGCAATCGGACTGCCCTCTTTCGAATTGGGTTGCGCGGTCGGCTCGGCTACACAGAGCAAAACCTGATCGAAAAGTGGTTTCACACGCTCAAACAGCGCATCGACCGCTTCCATACGTCGTGGGTGGGCAGTCGGCCAAGCGTCCAGCAGTGGCTTGAACAGTTTGTGCATTACTATAATCATCAGTGACCACATCAATCGCTCAACAATCAAACGCCTGTCGAAGAAGAGCTAAACTAGACAGTGCCTGCTGTGCGAACGAATCGCTCCGCGATTTGTTAACGTCTATGGAGACTGCATTCCCTATGGACACGGTCATGCAAAGCGTGTTACCGAAGCAGGAAGCCCCGTCCTCGACGTGTGAAGCGCGTAGGGCGGGATAGTTCACGGGGAGCCTTCGAAAACGGCGTATCCTACTGCTTCCTCGACCCAGTGCATCGATTCATCGTCGAAGCTCTGTTCTTCTTCGACCTTGACTTCGACCCCTGTCCCAGAGAGGTTTCGATAGCGCAGGTGAACTGTATCAGGTCCGTTGAACGTTTGTGTGTCAGCAATGAATCGCGGTGATTCATACTGCTGCTGGAACGTGATACGAGACCACTGATTGGTGAAAGTTGTACCGGTTCGCTGTACCTCGAATGGTGTGCCATCAAGCTCCCCTGTCACTTGCTGGAGCGCAATGTATCCTACCGTCTCATTCACATGTGCCCCATTTGCTTCTTCCTCTTGGAGCCGCACCCCGAACGAGCTGTTTGAGACGTTTCTCAGTCTTGTAACAACGGGATCGGGACCGTTGAACGTCTGTGGCTGCGCCAGGACGACCGGCGTTCCCGTGAAGAACCCATCTAACGAAACGGTAACGAAGTCCTCTGTAGACCACACATCATTCTGATTCGATTGGATAGATACGGTTCCAGCTTTTACGCGATACGAGGTGCCATCGCCTAGCTGAACCTCGCGCTCATTCGGCTCCACGGCGAGTGAGTGGAATGTTTCGCTGGGGTGTGGTCCATTATAAGGCGGCCACAGATACTCCCATTCTTCGAGTTTATATTCGAAGTTGCCATCAGCGACGTTTCGGAGGCGGACATGACATGGTTGGCTACCGTTGTGCGTAAGTGGTTTCGCAATAGCGATGCCATTCGGTTGGACGACCGAATCGGCTTGCTGCCACTGACTTTGGTTCAGTTGTCCATCGGAATTGATCGTATTTATTCTGAATACGTCCTCAGCACCGGGGTCGTACGGTTCCCCATCAACGGTCCATGTCGCTGGCCCGTCCGCCTCCGTCGAGACAATACCGCCGGTCACGTAGAAGGCCACCGCCTGTCCTGCTGGAACCGTACCACTAGCGACTTCCGCATTCGGTGGCCGTGTCGGGCCGCCGTCTGGCCCCCAATCAATCGGTATCGTCGCTCCATTGGTACCCGCCGGGAGAACGGACTCGCCAGCGGTGATCTGATACGTCGTCGGCGAACTATTGCCCGTGTTATCGATACGGACGAGTTGTGAGGGCATCATCGGAACCTCACCAAGTGGTGGAGGACTAGGAAGCGGCGGCGTGGTATCCGGTTGTGCCGGATCACCATTCGTCGTCATCCGATTCCCGACGTACGTAGAGTTGGTTTGTGGACCACTCCCCCCAATAACACCGGACACGGTCCCCCACGTGTCCGGAACCTGTCCGATCCAGATACCGTACTCCGAATTGTGGTCGTTGGTGATCTGGACGTCTTCGAGTTGGAGGTACTCGAGGTTTGCAGGCGTGCCGTCGTTCTGTGTTGCATTGTACGTGTAGATAGCGTCGTGATTCTTCGTCGAATCGTAACTGATTCGCACCCGCTGAACGTCGATACGCTGGCAGGGCGTCGGTGCCGTAATCGCTCCGCCGCAACTGCTGTCGAGATACCGGTGATAGAAGTCGCAATCGGCGATAAGGAGTGTGCCGTCGTAGCTGTTGATGCCCGCGTCCGGATCCGCAGGATTGGTCGCCTCAGCGTTCACACCGCGTTGGAGCGAGCCGCCGGACCACGCCTGTGTCGGGTGTTGGTCGTCTTTGATTGAGACGCAGTTACGAACGTCGGTGAAACCCCCGAGGCGCATCCCATTCTGCGTGTTACGAACGAAGCAGTTCTGGATTTTGAGCCGTCCTTCGACTTTCTTGGCGTAAATCGTGTTCTCGCCCCAGTGCTCGAACCAACAGCGGTTGAACGTGAGCGCACCCTTGCCGGATTCAACCAGGATCGCTCGGCGGTTACTCGCTTCGTCTGGTTCACACGACCCCTCGTGGAAATAGCAGTCCTGTAAGAGCCCGCGCGAGCCTTCGGCCGCAGACAACCGGAAATATGTTCGTGCGTCACCGGAATCACCCGAGCCGACGCTGGTGTCGGTGGCTGCCCGAACTTTTCCACGGGTGATGAGCCGCCTGAGTTCCCAATTCCCCGAACTCGAGTTCATTCGCACGAATGGGGGAACGGGTACGTTCCGCATATCGAGTTCAAACCCATCTAGCACGAAGCCGTTCGAGTACACGTCGAACCACCGGATGCTGTCGCCTGACTGACCAGGCACCAAGCGTGCGCCGTCCGGTGCGATGAGTTCGAGGTCGTCCGTTCCTGATTGGACCACGAGTTCGTTGAGCCTGTACGTGCCCGGTGGGAACACGATGGTCGTATCGCTCCCGACGAGATCCCCAAGTACGGGGTCGATGGCATCCTCTCCGGTATCGTCTGCGCCTTCGTCGACGATGTTGTAGGTCGGCATCTACAGATCCTCCCTCGACGAGTTCAAGAAATCAACTTCGACACCCGAGTGTCGTCGGGTGTCTACGGATGTTTGTGATTGCTTGTTCCCGTTAAGAGAATCACTCTTTTCCCAATCAGTAGTGTCAACCACATGATCTCGCTGAGCAATGGTTTTACTCAATACCATACCCTAATTATTTCATGTAATACTAATTGTTATGATGTACCTGAATACAAAATATCAAAATATTTAACCAAATAATCATACCTTGCGACAGTTATTCTTGCTTGTCTGATCAGTATATCATATGAGAGCGAAGGTTGAGAGTATCGAGGTTGTAGAGGTGTCCGAGCGCGACACGAGCAAGACGTGTTGCGTCTGTGGTAGGGAAGACGATAGTCAGCGTGTTGAACGTGGCTTGTACGTGTGAAGAGTGTGATACGGCGTTCAACGCTGGCGTGAACGGGGCGGAGAACATCCGTCTCGACGTGAACGAAAGTAACTCCGAGTCTGCACCCCGTTTGGGTGTGGATAGGGGTACTGGCTGGTTGGCACAGCCCGGAGTCTACCTTCACGACTTGTCCCGCGGATTCCAACCGCAGGAACAAGTGATAGACTATAAACCGCATCCGTCTTTAGCTAAGACGAGAACCGCGTGACAGTGACGGCTTATCGAGGCTACTTTTCGAGAGGAATGAGGAGGAGAAGTCAGTGCACGACTCTCGCTCCTCATCAAGAATCATGC
>NZ_JBPEHH010000050.1:0-31724 GCF_054177595.1 Haladaptatus ordinarius
GGTTCCGAGGCGTCTCAAAACACCACTTACAGGGCTATCTAAACTTCTTGGGCTGGATCCTCAACACCGACGACTGGTTCGAGCAGATCCTAAGTACTGACTTCTACAGATGAGCGTTCGACGATAAAACCGGAGGGCATTGATATTCCATAGCTTTGTCCAGTAGTAAATAATTACGGATGGATTACTATATCAGTTATAAGTGATGTGGTCCGGGTGGCGGCGTGTTACGTCTCTCGTAGACCTACAGACGGTGGTTCAACAGCAGAAAAGTTTCGTTGATTCCGTCGCTACCAGACAGGTTCGCCCGATAGACAGCTATCCGAAATGTTCGTCGTACAGATTCTGTGCGTGTTCGATAGCGTCGAGTGACGCCTGTTTGTCCTCCCAGCCCAGAGTTTCGACTTCCTTGCCCGCTTCGAGGTTCTTGTAGGTCTGGAAGAATTCGTCGATTTCGTCTTTCTGCTGTTGGGTGACGTCGTCGATGTCCTCGATGTGGTCGAAACGCGGGTCTTCGATGGGGACGGCGATGACCTTGTCGTCCTGTTCGCCGTCGTCGTCCATCTTCATGAGTCCGACCGGGCGGACTTCGATGACACAGCCGGGGAACGTCGAGTCTTCGACGAGCACGAGCACGTCGAAGGGGTCTTCGTCGTCGTAGTACGACTGCGGGATGAACCCGTAGTCACCGGGGTAGTGGACGTTACTGTGAAGGACGCGGTCCAACATCACGCCGGGGATGTCCTTGTCGTATTCGTATTTGTTTCGGTCGCCTTTGAGACACTCGACGACTGCGTAGATTTCCTCGGGAGCGTTCGGCCCCGTTTCGAGGTCTTCCCAGAGATTCGTCATGGGTCACCTGCGAATCGACGGGAAGACCAAAAAGGCCTTTCGGCATCGTTGCAAACCATCCATCTGTACCCGTTCGCCAACACCTCAGCCGCTACACACCTCCGTAATCACGGTATTGCGCACGGGTATCAAAATCGAACGAAAACGGAGAGAAACACCAAGAAACTTGCGAAGGGTTAAATATCCCGGTTACATATCTGGTCGTGTCAAAGCCAATGTCAGAGGCACAAACACTCGCCGAAAGTAGTACCGCTCGTGACTTAACTGCATTCCAGCGCAACATCCTCATCGTCCTCACCGAGGAGCCGATGTACGGACTCGCCATCAAGCGCGAACTGGAGGACTTCTACGACGCAGAAGTGAACCACGGTCGCCTGTATCCCAACCTCGACACGCTGGTCGAGCGCGGACTGGTCAAGAAGAGCGAACTCGACAAGCGTACCAACGAGTACGGACTCACACAACAGGGGCTCGACGCCGTCGAAGATTCGCTGGCGTGGTCACTCTCGAAGTTCGTCACGAACGAAGAACGTGCGGAGCAGGTACGTTCGCTCATCGAGAAACACAGCTAACTGACTCGAACACGAGTTCGAGAGATTTCTCGACGACTTTCTTTTGCTGGTCTGTCGGCCAGGCGTTCCGTTTGAAATACTCCGTACAGAACTCGGTGACTTCGTCCTCGGTCGCAGTCTCGACGCGCCGGGCGTAGTGGTTGCTCATGAAGTCGGCGAACGCCGAGGCGTTCGCGCCGTGAACGTCACCGTGTTCCTCACGGACCGTTCGTGCGACGGCACGGTTGTGGTCGTCTATCTCGTCCCAATCGTCCGGGTCGCCGGCACCGTCGAGTGGTATCTCGACGGCACGTTCCGTGTCTTCGATTCGTTCGACTCGAATCGTCCCGTCTTCGACCCACTCGCCCGGGTGGAGGACGAGCACGGTACGGACGTCCTCCTCGCGGATACGCGCGGTGAAATCGTGTTCCGCGAGCAGTCGCTCGCGTTCCGCGCGGTAGGCCTCGGCTTCGTCCTCGCGGGCAGCGCGCGCGAGGTGTGTCAGTCGCTCCGCCTCTTCGACGGTCTGGGGTGGCAGGTCAGCCATCGTCTAACGCCTCGTTTGCGAGTTTGTCGGCGCGTTCGTTTACCTCTCGCGGAACGTGCTTGAGCGACCAGCTGTCGAACTCGTCGAGGAGTTCGCGCACCCGCACCCGCCGTTCGCGCAGTTCGGGGTCGTTCGTCTTCCACGCGCCGGTCACCTGTTTGACGATGAGTTGGGAGTCGCCTTTCACGTCGACGGTGTCGAACCCGTAGTCGGTGGCGGTTTCGAGCGCTTCGACGAGCGCTTCGTACTCGGCCTGATTGTTGGTCGCCCGTCCGATTCGCTTGCCACCCTCTGCAGCGATGCCGTCGCTGGTGACGATGACCCACCCGGTAGCCGCGGGGCCGGGATTCCCGCGACAGGCACCGTCGAAGTAGACGTAGGCGTGACCGGCCGCGTCGGACAGCAGTGATTCGATATCCTGAGGGTTCGAACCCTGTATCACGACCTTGTCGTCGTACGCGATGGCGATGGCGTCGCCGCGCTTCGCTCGCCAGTGTTCGTACTCGGTTTTCCCCTCCGAGACGATGACGCCGGCGCTGGCGAGCGCCTCGCGCGCTTCGTCCACGTCACACTCGATGATTGGCATTGTCGGCACTCGTCTGTGTGTGAGTAAACAGGTTCCGGTACGGCTGACGGGTGTGCTACCGGTTGTCAGATATATATAGCTATTGCCCGAGGATATAAGTACCTCGAAGCTACTACTATAAAAGTGCGATGACACGGTCCACTCGCCAGCGGGAGCGCCAATTAGAAGGGGAGCAAACGGCGAACGAACGAGAGGGAGAGCGGTCTTGTCCTGAATGTGGGTCTGAAAATCTGGTCAAGAGTACCGACCGGGCAGAACTGGTCTGTGACGACTGTGGGTTAGTCGTCGAGGAAGAACAGATCGACCCCGGCCCGGAGTGGCGTGCGTTCAACCACCAGGAACGCCAGCAGAAATCTCGCGTGGGCGCGCCCACGACGCAGACGATGCACGACAAAGGCTTGACGACGACCATCGACTGGAAGGACAAAGACGCCTACGGTCGGTCTATTTCTTCCAAAAAGCGCAGTCAGATGCACCGACTGCGCAAGTGGCAAGAACGCATTCGGACGAAGGACGCGGGCGAACGAAATCTGCAGTTCGCCCTCTCCGAAATCGACCGGATGGCGTCTGCACTCGGTGTTCCCCGGTCCGTCCGCGAAGTTGCCTCGGTCATCTACCGCCGAGCACTCAAAGAAGATTTGATTCGCGGGCGTTCCATCGAAGGCGTCGCAACGAGCGCACTCTACGCCGCCTGTCGAAAGGAGGGGATTCCACGAAGTCTCGAAGAGATTTCGGAGGTATCTCGCGTAGAGCGAAAAGAAATCGGACGAACGTATCGATACATCTCACAGGAACTCGGCCTCGAGATGAAACCCGTCGACCCGAAAAAATACGTCCCTCGGTTCTGTTCTGAACTCGAACTCAGCGAAGAAGTCCAGTCGAAAGCAAACGACATCATCGAAACGACCGCCGAAGAAGGGTTGCTCTCGGGCAAATCACCGACGGGCTACGCCGCCGCCGCGATTTACGCCGCGTCGCTTCTCTGCAACGAGAAAAAGACACAGCGCGAAGTCGCAGACGTCGCCCAGGTGACCGAGGTCACCATCCGCAATCGGTATCAAGAACAGATCGAAGCGATGGGAATCCACAGCTAGGTCGGCTTCCTTTTTTGCACTCACCGTCGAGCGGCTGCTATCGCAACTCACGACTGCGGTCTGTCTCCGTCGGCCGGTGGCGTGACCGAACGTTCAAGCCACCCGCGACCCTACGGTCTGCGAATGCGGTTGGACGAGTACATCGACGACCTGCGACCCGACGAGGACGAGCGTCGACGCCGCCTCGCCGAGGAAAAATCCTACGAAATCTTGGATTACGTAGACGACTTCGAGGACCGTTTCTCGGAGGTGGCACAGGGCGATTCCCTGTTCGGGAGCACCTCACCCTCGGTGTTCGTCGGGCGGTCGTCGTACCCAAACGTCTCGACCGGTATCCTCTCGCCGGTCGGGGAAGAAGAGCGCGCATCCGAGTTCGCCACCAGCGGCGACTGGTATCGGCGCGGACTCGACATCGACAACGTCCTCCAGTATCGAACCGGCCTGTTGAACTCGAATCGCTCCGCGAAAGTGAACGTCGACGACGTGTGGGACGGGTTCGTCGGCGTCCAGCGCGAGATCGCCATCGCCGACCGCCCGGTGGACGTGGAGATCGGCCTCTCGGAGAAACTCGACCTGGAGGTGAACGTCGACGACGTCACGACGCCGACCGGCCCCTCGGCACGGGCGGATTCGGCGTCGCTCGCGGAGAATCCCCACGTCCCCCGCCCCGTAAAGAAGACGCTCGAAGACGACGACTGGCAGGCACAAGGCGCGATGAACTACCTCTACCGCCGGGGATTCGACGTCTACGACATCAACAACATCCTCTCGGCGGGGGCGCTCGGTCGAGGGCAGAATCGGAAACTCGTCCCGACGCGCTGGTCGATAACGGCCGTCGACGACACCATCGGGCAGTATCTCCGGGGGCGCATCCGAAACGCGCCGAGCATCGACGAGACTCAGGTGTGGGTCAACGAGTACATGGGCAACCGCTACTGGGTCGTCCTCGCGCCGGGCCAGTGGGAGTTCGAACTCGTGGAGATGAAAGCGCCGGGGAGCATCTGGAACCCATCCCCGACGGGAGACATCTGGATGGGAAGCGCCCACGAGGGATACGAGGGGCGAACGAAGTACGTCGAGGAGACGGCGGGTGCGTACTACGCCTCGCGTCTCGGCGTGCTCGAACATCTAGAAAGCGTCGGTCGACAGGCGAAAGCCCTCGTCTTACGCGAGGTGAGCGACGACTACTGGGCACCCGTCGGCGTCTGGCAGGTGCGCGAGAGCGTCCGCAACGCGTTCGACGGTGAGTTCGGCGAATCCGAGTCGTTTCACGCCGCAGTGCGAAACATCGTTCCCGAACTGCCGATATCGATGACCGCACTCCGGCGAAAATCCGAGATGGTCTCGGGCGTGCAGGCGAACCTCTCTGATTTCGGACTGTAGCAGAAAGACGATCCTCGCGCTCGTCTTCGTCCTCGGACGACCTACAGCCAGCCCGATTCCCGAAAGTACACCACGAGAATCCCCGTCACGAGCGCCATCCCCACCATCACGGCGGGGTAGCCGTACGCCCACTCGAACTCGGGGGCGTTGTACGGACTCCCGCGGAAGTTCATCCCGTACAGGCCGACGACGAACGTCAGCGGGAGAACGATGGTCGCGACCACCGTGAGCTTCTTCATCACCTCGTTGGTCGAGACGGAAAGCGAGTTGAGATAGATGTCGCGCGCACCGCTGGCCAGTTCGCGGTACGTCTCGGTCAGGTCGACGAGCTGGACGAGGTGGTCGTACACGTCGCGGAAGTATTTCTCCGTCTCGGGATGGACCTGGTCGGGGTCGCCACGCGCGAGATAGCCCAGCGCCTCGCGCGTCGGCCACGCGAGTTTCCTGAACGAGAGGAGTTCGCGGCGAACGTTGTTGATAGATTCTAGCGTCTCGATGCTCGTGTCGGTGATGACGGCGTCTTCGACCGCCTCTATCTGGTCTTCGATTCGGTTGAGGACGGAAAAGTAGTCGTCGACGATGCCATCACAGATGCGGTAGGCAGTGAAATCCACCCCCCGTCCGAGAATGCGCCGGTCACCGTCCACGGCGGCCTGCCAGACGTGTTCGACGGCACCGAGGCGATGTTCCGAGAGCGTGACGAGCCAGTCGTCCCCGACGAACAGTCCGACCGGTTCCACTCGAATCTCCTCTCGAAACGTCGTGTCGCCGCGAACGAGCTCTGCCGTCTTGAGCAACACGAACGTGTACCCTTCGAATTCTTCCGTCTTCGGTCGTACCTCGTTGCGGATGTCTTCGATTGAGAGCTGGTGGATGTCGAATCGCTCCGCCACCCGGTCGAGTTCGGCAGGGGTCGCGTCGCTCGCGCGAACCCACACCTGCCCCGGTCGCGAGCGGGCGGTTTCGATGTCGGTGCTCGTCTCGACCGTTCCCTCGCCGAACGAGAGTGCTTCGACGGTCATCGCCGTTCCTCCGACGAGACGCCGCCGATGGTGACGAGTGTGATTCCGACCATGATTCCCGTGATAGAGAACGCCCGACCCGGATACGGTTGGGCCACGCCGACCAGATAACCCACCAGACCGAGGACCGTCACCACGAGACCGATGTTACGAGTGCGGCGCATACGGTTCGTACTGAGAGCGGGGAGAAAAAACGTCGTCCGATCACTCTTCGTGTTCGATACCCTCGATGAGTCGATAGACGTTCTCCGACTCGTCTATCTTCTCCGGATAGACCGCCAGCACGACGACGATGTCGTCACCGTGTTCCACCTGAGCGACGTGGACGTTCACGTCGACGCTCACGCCGTTCGTCTTCGCCGTTCCGGTGAACTTCGAGACCTCGGTTTCCGAGCCGAGCATCGTCACGTTGTTCGACCCGACTCGCTGGACGTCGCGGATGTTGGCGTACCCGGCGACGAACTTCTCGACCATCTTCTTGTCGCTGTAGCGGGCCAGCGGGTTGAATTTCTGCTCGAAGACTTCGACCTTCGGACTGCTGAGGACGACGAACTTCGAGACCGTCCCCTCGGCGACACCCGGAACGCCGGCCGACTTCTCGTACTGTGCGACCCAGTTCGTCACCTCGACGTCGCGTGACTGCCCCGCGGCTTCGAACGTCTGTTTGACCGTCTTCTGCTTGACGTCTGCCGTTTCGTAGCCCGTATCCGAGACCGTCTTCTCGTCGACGGTCGCCTTGTTCGCGCTGAACGCGAGGCTATCACCGAGGATGACCCCGAGACAGCCACTTGTGAGTACGAGGACTACTAACACTGCACTCGTGGCTAGTTTCCGTTCCATTATAGAAATCCGGTACTCAGTGACGTAGTATAAACCCGACGACTCTCGAAACCGAGACGGAATCCGCGATCAGACGCCGCTATGGCAGTTTGAACGACGGGCCGGAATCGGTATCCTGCACCTCGACGCCGAGCGCCTGCAGGTCGTCTCGGAGGGCGTCGGCGCGCTCGTAGTTCCCCGCCTCTCGTTCCCGTTCACGCAGGTCGAGGACGAGTTCGACGAGGTCTTCCGCGAGTCGCACGTCGCCACCCGTCTCGTCGCCGAGGGTGAATCCGAGGACGCCGCCGCCGAGTTCTTCGAACGTCTCCACCGCTCGCCGCAGACCGTCGTAATCGTACTCTTCGTGGTCGTCGACGTGACGGTTGACCGCGGTCACGAGGTCTAAGAGGGCAGCCAGCGCCCGCCGCGTGTTGAAGTCGTCGTTCATCGCGGCCTCGAAGTCGGCGGTCGTCTCGTCGACTGCCCCGCGCAGGTCGTCGTCGTCGACCTTCGTTCGGGCGTCCGGACCGTCGAGTGCGTCGAGTGCGCGGTCGTAGCCGCCCGACAGTCGTTCCCAGCGGTCGACCGCCTCGCTCACCGTCTCGTCGCTGTAGGTCTGGGGGTTGGCGTACGACGTCGAGAGGAGGAACATCCGGACCGCGTTCGCGCCGAGCTCCGCCACCGAATCCCGGACGGTGAAGAAGTTCTGCAGGCTCGAACTCATCTTCTCGCCCCCGGTTTCGAGGAGCCGGACGTGGAGCCAGTACCGGGCGAACTGGTGGCCGGTCGCGGCTTCGCTCTGGGCCACCTCGTTTTCGTGGTGGGGGAAGACGAGATCCTGGCCCCCGACGTGGATGTCGATGGTCTCGCCGAGGTGTTTCATGCTCATCGCCGAGCACTCGATGTGCCACCCCGGTCGTCCCTCACCCCACGGCGACTCCCACGTCTGGCCGGTGGGGTGGGAGACGGCGTAGTCGGTGTCCGGGTGACGGTGGTCTTCGAGCGCGTCTTCGCTCACGCCGTCTGCCTTCCAGAGTGCGAAGTCGGCCGGATTGCGTTTGTCCGAGCGGTCCTCGTCGCCCTGCGATTCCATCTCGTCGACCTTCTGGTTCGAGAGTTTGCCGTAGTCGTCGAACGTCGTCACGTCGAAGTAGACCGACCCGTTCGATTCGTAGGCGTAGCCCTTCTCTATTAGCGTCTCGATGAGGTCGATTATCTCCGGGACGTGTTCGCTGACGCGGGGATACACCTCCGCCCGTTTCAGGTTCAGGTCGCGCATGTCGCGGATGACGTGCGTGATGAACGTTCGAGCGACCTCGGCTTCGTCGTCGCCGAGGTCGTCTTCGCCTACCCGTGCCACGATTTTCTCGTTGACGTCGGTGAAGTTCTCGACGTGGTGGACGTCGTAGCCGAGGTGTTCCAGCCAGCGGTGCATGACGTCGGTGTGTACCCACCCGCGCGCGTGACCGAGGTGCGGGTCGTCCGAGACGGTCAACCCGCAGTAGTAGAGCAGCACGGAATCGGGGTCGCCCGGTTCGAACGGTTCCCGCTCTCCCGTGAGCGTGTTCGTTACGGAGAGTGGCATGCAGAAGGGTACTGTCAGCACGCGTTTTAAATCGTCGGAAAGCTACTGTCCGTCGAGTTCTGGCACCGAATCGAGTGCGTCTTCGACTGCCCGCACTGCGTTCGCACCGTCCCGGCGTTCGACGACCACGACGAGCGAATCGGCGATGGCGGCCGCGACGACGTCGATTTCTGCCGTCGAGAGCCGTGCGAGGACGTGCGAGAGTGCCGCGGCGTCCACCTCTCCGGTGGCGACGACCGCCGTGAGCGACCCGGAATCGGGCGAGAACCCGGTCTCGCCGACGACGAGCAGCGGGTCGTCGTCCGATTCGCCGAGACCGCTCTGCATGGCGACCCGAGCGTTCCGCGCGTCTGTTCGATAGTCCGGCACTTCGTCGGCGAATCGGTTCAACGCCGTCGCAATCGCGTCGGTGTCGTCGCCGACCTCCTCGGCGAGAAATCGAGCGGCGGCGGTGTAGTTCACCACTCCCGCACGGAGCGCGGTCGCGAGGAACGGTCGCCGCCGAACCGCCGCACGGGTGGCTGCAGCGAGTGACATTGTCGGTCAGCACGCACAGAACCACAAAAAGGAATGCGGTTGTCGGGGGCGGGAACGCTGATGCGACCCGAACTACTGCGTGAGGAAGAACGCCGCGACGCCCAGTCCGGCCAGAATCACCAGCGCACCGAACACTGCGACGACACCGTCGACGATGGCTCCGACGGCGATGACGAGGATGAGGGCGAACGCAGCGAGGACGAGGAGTGGTGCGTTCTTCAGCAGTTCCGACGAGTCGGGTTCGGGGTCGACGTTGCGGCGCTGGGGTTTCGAGAGTTTCTCGTCTACCGGAATCGAGTCCTCCTCGTCGTCGGGTTCGGCGATAGACACGTCCACGTAGGTACTCTCTGCGCCGTACCCCGTGGCGACTTTCAGTTTCCCACGCGCGGGGCCGCCGTGAACCGTGACCGTTACGTGTTCAGTCGTCCCCGCTTCGACGTAGTGGTTGGTCGCCTCGAGCGAGGCGACCTCGGAGAGTTCGTCGTCCAGATGGACGTAGGTGTGCACCGGCGCACCGTGATTTTCGAGTGCGATGGTGAACGAATCGTCAGTTTCGAACGACGTTGCTACGTCGATGTCGTGTAACCCCTCGCGGTTGATGTGGATCGGCAGCGTCCCCGGCACGGTTCTCTCTTAGGATTACTACAGTATAATGTTCAGGCCTCGCGCATGTCCGGCGGGAGGAGGTTCGGAATTCCGTCCTCGATAGGATAGCGCTCGCCACACTCGGTGCAGGTCAGACTTCCTTGCAGAACCTCTTCGCCGTCTTCCTGTTTGACATCGAGCTCGAGTTCCTGTTTGTCCAGCGGACAACAGATGATGTCCATCAGGGATTTCTTCATGACAGGGTGGACGAAGGGGTGGGGCAAAAGCGTGACGGGTTCGGCGACGCGAATCTCTTCTTTCCGGTTTCAGGTGCGGTCGATGGCCCGCTATTCGTTCCACCGTGGCTGGTCAGTCGCATTGTCGTGGCGGTACGCGTTCGATCAGGTTCCGCTTTCGAAACGCCTCTCACCCCTCGGCCGAAACCGCCCGGTATGAACTACGTCGGGTGGGCCATCGTCGCCCTCGTTGGGTACACTGCACTGCCGCCGCTCGTGAGCATCGCCACGCAGGAGATACCGGATACGGTGGCCGCGCTGGTAGCGAACGGGATGCTCGTCCTCGCCGCGCTCGCCGTCACGGTGTACGAGGGTGAACAGATCGTTCCACACCTCACTGGCGACAAGGCCCCCTTCATGTATCTCGCGGGCGTGTTCCTCGCCATCGGCATCCTCGCGTACTATCGTGCGCTCGCGACCGGGCCGGTGAGCGTCGTCGTCCCCATCTTCGGCCTGTTCATCGCCACGAGTTCGATACTCGGAATCGCGTTTCTGGACGAACCCCTCACCGCACGGAAGGTCACAGGAATCGGGTTCGCGCTGCTCGCGATCTATCTGACGGCGATGGAATGAGAAGAGAAGACGGGCTGAGAGTGGTGCGTCTACTCGAACGGGTCGGTCAGGGTGACGGTTTCCTCTCTGCCCGGGCCGACGCCGACGGCGTAGATGGGCGTGTCGAGTTCGTCGCTGACGTATTCGAGATAGGTCCGGGCGTTCTCGGGAATCGCGTCGTAGCCTTCGTCTACGACCTCGCTCCAGTCGACTTCGGGCCACCCTTCGAACGTCCGGTAGTTCGGTTCACAGCGACCCCAGCGTTCGGTCGTGGCCGGGATCGTGAATGCCTCCTCGCCGTCCAGCTGGTAGCTGTGGCCGACTTTCACTGCTTCGATACCCGCGAGCACGTCGATGTGGTTGACGGCGAGACCGGTGAAGCCGCTCACGCGTGCGGCGTGGCGGAGCATCGGCATGTCCAGCCATCCGACCCGGCGCGGCCGACCGGTGACGGTGCCGTATTCGCCGCCCTCCTCGCGGATGTACTCGGCGAGTTTCTCGTTTTCGCCACTCCCCTGTTCGTCGTAGTCGGGCGTGTCACCGACGACGCCACCGAGTTCGGTCGGAAGGGGTCCACTCCCGACACGCGTGAGGTAGGCTTTCACGATGCCGATGATCTCACCGCCACCGACGATGCCGGGGCTGAGGCCGGTTCCCGTGGCGGCTCCACCTGCGGTCGGGTTCGAGGAGGTGACGTAGGGGTAGTTTCCGTGGTCGATATCGATGAGGGTGCCCTGTGCACCCTCGAACATCACTCCGTCGCCGTCGTCGAGGGAAGCGGCGAGGAACTCCCCGGCCTCGACGGTCATGTTCTCCTCTTTCATGCGCTCGCCGTAGCGCTTGTACTCCTCGTAGAGCGCGTCGACGTCGAACGCTTCGTCGGTCTCGATGCCGAACACGTTCTCGGCCAGCGCGCGCTTTTGCGGGACGACGTACTCCAGCTTCTCGCGGAGGATGTCAGGGTCGAGCAGGTCGCCGATTCGGATGCCCCGACGACCTGCCTTGTCCTCGTAGGTCGGACCGATTCCCCGGCCCGTCGTTCCCACTTTGATGTTCGAATCGCTCTTGGCTTCCTCTTCGATTCCGTCCAGTACGCGGTGATACGGGAGGATGACGTGTGCTCTGCGCGCGAGTCGAACGTCCGGTTCGAGGCCACGCTCGCGGAGCGTGTCGATCTCCTCGAAGAGCGTCTCCGGATTGACGACACAGCCATTGCCGAGCACGCCGACTTTGCCGCGGACGGCTCCGCTCGGAACGAGCGAAAGTTTGTATTCGGTGCCATCGTGAACGACGGTGTGGCCTGCGTTGTCGCCGCCTTGATAGCGCACGACGACGTCGGCGGCGTCTCCGTATAGGTCGACGACGCCGCCTTTCCCCTCGTCTCCGAGTTGGGAACCGACGATAGTTACGGTCATACCGGCGGTGGATTGTCCCGCACCTCGTAAACCGATTACGGTCTCCGGAGCGAGATGATACACGAACGTGTATATAATTTGGTGTGGGATGGCCTGATTCGACACTTCCGGGGATACTATCGCGGCCGAGCCGCAAGTGTTAACTAGCCCCACTGGAAACTTCAGTACGACACTTTTCGGGACGGCTGGACAACAACCTTTAAAAGGCTCAAAGACAAGTTAACACATGCCATGATAGACCGACTTGAGAAGGAAGTCGATATGCTAGAACGCCATTTACAGGTTCTGAAGATGGTCATCGAAAACGAACCGATCGGCATCGTGAAGATGTCGAACGAGACGGGGTACCCACATCACAAAGTTCGATACTCCCTTCGCGTCCTCGAAGAGGAGAATCTCATCTCGCCCTCCAACCAAGGTGCGATTACGACCGAGCGAACCGAAGAGTTTGTCGCCGAGCTCGACGAGAAACTCACCGAGATCACCGACAAACTCGACACCATGAAGATCGGTGAGAAAGCAGAAGCCGAAAGCTAGAGTTCTGGAACCGTCAAGTAGAATTCGCCGTTACGCGACTCGACGAGACACAGATGGTATCCTCGTTTTCGAGATAGCTTGACGAAACTCGCTCGTTTTTCCCGCGTCAGCAACCCGCCACTGGTCGCTTCTTCGGTCGTCTCCAGTGCCGCAGGCTCGAAGAAGCTCTTCGTGACCTGAAAGGCCGCGCTGAGTTCGTCGTTCGCGGCGGCGACCTCCGTCGAGTCGTCCACGAGCGACCCCAGCATCTCGCCGGTCGCCGGGTCGCGCGAGTCGTTGATGTTCGCCACGACGAGGGGATTGCCCATCCTGTCGCGCAGGATGACGTCGAACGCCAACTCCAGTTCTTCGCCCGCCTCGTCCACTGCGGTCACCATCCCGTGGAGTTCGGCCCGGTCTATCTCCTGAATCGCATCGAAGAGGTCTCTCATCCCACGTTGATGATCGGTCTCTAGAATCTCGTAGAGCAGGCCGGTGACGAGCCACGAGACGAACTGGTACTCCATCGACCCGTGGAGGAACTGCTCGTACTCCCGTCCTTCGACCGCGACGCCATCGGTTTCGAACTGCGTGTGGTGTTCGAGTTTCAGATTCGACTCGACCGTTTCGCGCTCGGCTTCACCCGCCGCTGCGTCGGCCAGCGTTCCCTTCCCCTTCGACCCGTACCGGACGAACAGATTCGTCCCCGTGAGCGCCTCCTGTGGCGTCAGTTGCCGTTCTGCGAACGCGCCAGGGCTGCTCTCTCGGAGCGTTTCGAGTTCGGACTGGAGTCGTTCGACCTCCGCTTGCAGTTGGTTGCGTTCCTGTCGGAGTTCGTCGCGCTCGGTCTCCGCGGTGGCGAGTTCCGTCTGTAGCGTCTCGATTTTCTTCGCGCGCGCGGCGAGTCCGGCTTCGAGTTCGTTCACCCGTTCGGACGAGCCACGTTCCTGTGTCTGTTGCTGTGGGGGTCGGCGTGCCGTTTGACGCTGCTTGACATTCGTCTCACGCGATTTCGACGAACTGCTCTTGTCCGGGTCGAGAGACGGAATCGACGTCGTCTCTCGCCACTGTTTTTCGTCGGAGAGGGGGTCCGACGCCGGTGGGTCGCTCGCCTCGCTATCGCCGGTGGTCGCCCGTGCCGACTGCGTGCTCGCTTCCGAAGGCTGGTCCTGTGGTGGTCGCTGATTCGCCGTCGACGTCGGTCGTCGTGTCGTCTCCTGCCCGGACTCGGCCGGCGACTGGGCGTCCGCGGGTGATTCGGCCGACTCCGATTCGGGCACCGACGACGCCTCCGGTTTCGGTTCTGGTTCCGGTTTGGGTTCGCTCTCCGTCTCGTCCGACGGTTCCGGTTCGGCGACAGGCGTCGGTTCCGGCTCGCTCGACGATTCTGCCGGCGTCTCGGGTTCCGGAATGTCCACGATGTCGACGTCTGCGGCGACGACTTCGTAGATTCCGACTTCGTCGTTCGCCCGTTCGAACGCTTCGTCACCGGTGATGAGCTGTTCGCTCTCGCCGACGTACGCGACGCTCATCGAGCGTCCTGCGTGATAGACGACGTAATAGTCCCCGCTCAAGACGTTCTCGCTGAGTTCGACGTAGCCGGTGAAGTTCTTGCCCGCGAGGGTGTCGCTCCCTTCGGCGAGTGGCGTATCGTTCGTGTAGTATTTCGCCTGCGTCTTCCCACCGCGTTCTTGCATACTGAACAACAGCGGAAGCGAGGGATGTGGTGACTCGAACAGCGTCCCGTTCGAACTCTCGAAATCGTCGAGTTCGCCGCCGAACACGCCGACGGCGCGGCCGTTCAGCATGAGCAACCACGTGCCGCTTGCTCGGACGGCGCCGGAAAACTCGGTGTCGGCGAGGTCGTGGAGCGTCTCAAATCCGCCGGAGAATGGGCGAGAATCCCAATCGGTTATCTTCTCGACTGTGCGCGCATCCATATTACGTCAAAACGGTAACCTCGTCAAATACTTTCGGGTTGGCGTGATACGTCCGTCAGACGTTTTCGATCAGTTACCTATAAGTAATCTGCTACGTCGAAACCCCGCTCGACCGCGGTTCAGTGTGCGGGTGTCGTCAGGTCGGCTACCGAATTCGTGTGGTTCAGGAGGGTGAGATGTACGACGTATCGGTACCGAAAATCAGATCTTGCTCTCGGCGTCGTCGGCGAGTTCTTCCATCCGCTTGCCGATTCGCCCGGCCTCGCTGAACTCGTCTTCACTCATCACGGTGGCCAGCGAGTTTCCGAGGACGAAGACGGCGTGTTTGTGCTCGCTCTTCGACTTGTGGACGTGTGAGGGGTCAACGTCGAGCTGGTCGTAGGCGTCGAACGACCCGTCGGGGATATCTTCTTGCTCTCGGAAGTACTCCATAATCGTCACCATCTGTTCGTGAAGCTCGAGAAGGTCGTCTTTATGCATGGTGGCGGATTAGTAATTGGTCGATTTAAGCATTTCTGAGAACTATTCACACATGAGCGCGAGTAGTGTTAGAAGACGTACTCGTCTTCGTGGCCCATCATCCCCTCGTCCTCCATACCCGGTTCCCGGTCGTCGTCCATCGGGCCGCTCGTCTTGTAAGCTTTGAGACCGGTTGCGAGCAGGTCCTCGATGGCTTCCTCGCGGTTGACGAACTCCCCCTGGTCAACCAACTGGGCAATTTGCATCTCGAGGTGCTCCGGGACGGTTATCTCTACCTTTGGCATTGGAACAGTTGCACGCTTCGGGAGGGGTGTTCTTAAGTCTGACGGGTAGATAGTACGAGGGTTACGAACGAGAGTTATTTATTTCGAAAAAATCTTTCCAATAATTCCCTTACTGAGCAGTCATTCGTGAATTAGCTCCCGGCTCCAGTGTCGAAGAAACGAAAAGGTGTCTATTCGCCGTCAGCGGTTGCCGAACATCTGGTCGAGCGATTCGACGATGCTACTCGGCTTCAGCGATTGGAGCCGCTGTTCCATCCGCTTTTGGTTGAAATAGCTAGCGAACGCAAGAATGGTCGGCGGCCAGAGGCCGATGAACAGGCCGCGTTCTCGATTCCCTCTGATGAAAAACTGGTGCCACGCGAGGAGCACCGAAACGGCAGACGCCAGTATCGCCACGTCTCGCGTGGACTCCTCTGCCGCCTCCATCGCCGGTTTTTCTCGCATTTTCGTTCGTTGTTCTGTCTCGGACATGCGTCAACCGATTACGTCACGCCGCCCTTTGTTATTCAGTCGCTACTCGTCAGTGTCGTCGATAGATACCGTGATACGACGATTACTCGCTTTCAAGCCCTCGTTTCCACGTCACGAACCGCAGTCGATACGCCTACGGTTTCGCCACACTAGCCTTCGACCATGAGCACCAGAGACGTGACACACCTCCACCAGGAGTTCGACGGTGAGCGGTTGCCGCCGGGCCAACGCGAGACGAGCAAGTTCCCCGTCCTCTCGAAAGGGAATACGCCGGAATGGGACCCCGAGACGTGGACGTTTTCGGTCACGGGCGCTGTCGAGAACGAACTCTCGTTCACGTGGGACGAGTTTCGTGACCTGCCAAGCGAGACGCAGCGACAGGACTTTCACTGTGTCACCGGGTGGAGTAAGTTCGACTGCGAGTTCACGGGCGTCACCTTCCCCACCCTCGCCGAGCGTGCGGGCGTTGACGACGACGCCGTCCACGTCATGTTCTCCGCCCTCGACGGCTACACGACCAATCTCCCGCTGTCCGAGTGTCTGCGCGAGGAGGTCGTGTTCGCGTGGGCGTACGACGGCGAACCGCTCGCACGCGAACACGGCGGCCCGCTTCGGGTACTCACGCCCCACAAGTACGCCTACAAAGGTGCGAAATGGGTCGACGGGGTTGAGTTCCTCACCGAACCGGAACGCGGCTACTGGGAGCGAAGGGGTTATTCTAACACGGCTAATCCGTGGAACGAGGAGCGATATAGTTAGGCTGAAGGGTTATGCCTCCTGAGTAGTCTTTCAATGGCACCGCACCGTGACGGTCAACTATCGGCAGGTGCGCCCCTCGTCACTCGAACCTGCCGAATACCCGACATTTCGTTTCGCTCGTTTCTCGCCGAACGGTCGGCACCACGAATCTACTGGACGACCCCCGAGGGCCTCGAAATCGCGGCAAGTGGGGCTGTCACCCGCATCACCGCGGAGGGCCCACAGCGATTCGACGACGTTCGCGCGCGAGCGAACGACCTCTTCGCGTCGGAGTGTATCGCTGGCGGCCCGACGGCGACCCGGCCGCGTCTCTTCGGTGGGTTCTCGTTTCACGCCGAACACGAATCGAAGCCACCGTGGGACGGGTTTCGTGGTGCGGAGTTCGTCCTCCCGCGCTTCCAGTTGACGCGAACGGAGTCCGACACGTGGCTCACCGTCTCGGCCAGAGACGTCTCACCCGACGAGGTCGACGAGACGTTGGCAGACGTTCGAGCTGAGATGGAGTCACTACCGCAGATGCGCCCCACTGCCGACTCCCCTGGCGTCGAAACGACGCGCCACACGACGCCACGCGAGACGTGGTGCACGCAGGTTCGACGAGCGACCGAGCAGATTCGGGACGGGACGCTAGAAAAAGTCGTCCTCGCGACTGCCCTCGAGGTCGAACTGTCCGAACCGGTCTCCGTCCCGGACACCCTCGAACGGCTTCGAACCTCCTACCCCGAGTGCTATCGGTTCCTCGTCCAGCCTCGCTCGTCCGGTGGCTTCTTCGGCGCGCCGCCCGAACGACTCGTCTCGCTTCGCGGGAAAACAGTCGAAACAGAGGCGCTCGCCGGGTCGGTCGGTCGCGGTGACACACCCGAGGAGGACGACGAACTCGCGAAGAGATTGGCGGACAGCGAGAAGGTCCGCGAGGAACACGACCTGGTCACCGAGACGATTCGAGCCGGTCTCGAACCCCTGGCATCCTCGGTGGTGGTCGGTGACCGACGGCTCAAACGACTCTCGAACATCCAGCACCTTCAGACACCGATTTCAGCAGAACTCGACGGTGACGAACACGTGCTCTCGGTGGTCGAAGCACTCCATCCGACGCCCGCCGTCGGGGGACTCCCGCCGGAGGAAGCGATGCGAACGATTCGGGAGACGGAGACGTTCGAGCGTGGCTGGTACGCCTCGCCCGTCGGATGGTTCGACGCCAACGGTGACGGCGAGTTTGCCGTCGGCATTCGCTCGGGTGTCGCGTCCGGCAAGCACGTGACCCTGTTCGGCGGGAACGGTATCGTCGCCGACAGCGACCCGGACGCCGAGTGGGAGGAAGTACAGTTGAAGTTCTTGCCGATTCTGGACGAACTTGAATGAGTCATCCGAACAGAAACACCCTCTGGGCCGAGACCATCGTGGCCGAACTGGCCGCCAGCGGGGTCGAGAGCGTCTGTCTCGCTCCGGGCAGTCGCTCGACGCCGTTGACGGTCGCCTTCGCGGGCCACGACGACGTCCACGTCTTCTCGCACCTCGACGAGCGGTCCGCCGCTTTCTTCGCTCTCGGCCGAGCCAAACGTACCGGGCGACCGACGCCGCTCGTCTGTACCTCGGGGACGGCGGCGGCGAACTTCTACCCGGCAATCATCGAGGCGGACAGGGCGCGCGTGCCGATGCTCGTTCTCACGGCCGACCGGCCGCCGGAACTCCGGGACAGTGGTGCGAACCAGACCGTCGACCAGCAGAAACTGTACGGCGACGCCGTTCGGTGGTACGCAGACCTCGCCGAACCCGAGGCCGAACCACGCAAACTCCGCTCCCTTCGGACGACGGCGGCACGGGCAATCGGGACGGCCACGGGGACGCCGGCGGGGCCGGTCCACCTCAACGTCCCGTTCCGAAAACCACTGGAACCGACCGAGGTCCCGGGCGACGTCCCGGCGGATTTCGACGACGACTACTCGCTCGCAGGCGAGGGACGCGACGGCCCCTTCGTTCGGGTGTCGCCGGGCGTGCCGGAACTCGACGCCGAGACGCTCGCCCGAACCGCAGTGGAGGTCGCCGACGCGGAGCGTGGCCTCGTCGTCGTCGGCCCCGCCGACCGTCCGACGCCCGCCCGCGACGTGCTCGGGGACCTGGCAGACGCGACGGGTTTTCCCGTACTCGCGGACTCGTTGTCGGGCCACCGGTTCGGCCACGACCGCGCTATCGTCGGTGGCTACGACTCGTACCTCGTGCCGGACGTGACCGACGACTGGCCCGACCCAGACGTCGTCCTCCGGTTCGGAGCGTCGCCGACTTCGAAAGTGCTCCGGCAGTACTTAGAACGCACAGACGCCCGGCAGTTCGTCGTCGATTCGGCGGGCGGATGGCGCGAGGCGTCGTTCACCGCGACCGAACTCGTCGTCGCCGGCCCGACTCGATTCGCCAGACGGCTCTCGGAGACGCTCGATGCGTCCGCAAACGATGGCTGGACAGGTCGCTTCGAACGCGCCGATGCGTGTCACTGGAACGTCCTCGAAGCGTCCGACGAGCACTTCGAAGGGAACGTTCTCGCGGCCGTCGCGGAACTCCTCCCCGACCCGACGACGCTGTTCGTCTCGAACAGCATGCCGGTCCGGGATTTAGACCGGTTCGGAAAACCCCGACCTGCGGACGTGACGGTGCTCGGCAATCGCGGGGCGAGCGGTATCGACGGTATCGTGAGTACGGCACTCGGGGCCGGCAGTGCGACGGACGACCCGCTGGTGCTCGTGACCGGCGACCTCGCGTACTACCACGACATGAACGGGTTGCTCGCGCTCGAACGCTGTGGCGTCGACGCGACCATCGTGGAGATAAACAACGACGGCGGCGGCATCTTTCACATGCTCCCCATCGAGTCGTTCGACCCGCCATTCACCGACCAGTTCAAGACGCCGCACGGACTCGACTTCGAGCCGACGGGCGACATCTACGGCTTCGAGTTCGACCGCGTGGAATCGCTCTCGGCGTTCCGCGAGCAGTTCCAGACGTCTCTCGATACGCCGGGAACGCAGGTTATCGAAGTGGTCACTGACGCCGAAACGAGCCATCGGACACGGGAGTCGTTACAGAAACGAGTCATCCGAGAACTCACGGACTCGCGGTGAACCCGTCGCAAGCGATACGGGGGCACGGACAGTCGCCGGGTCGATTCGACTCGTTCGCTTGTCTCGACCTGCTTCGTTCAACGCCGCTGGCCGGACCCGTCGTCTCTCCGTCGGTCGTCGTGACCGTCTTCTTCGTCTCGCCGCCGAATCTCCTCACGTAGCTGGGTCACCTCGTCTTTCAGTTCCGCGACGTCGTCTTTCGACGCACTCTCCGTCTTCGACCGTCTGTAGAGCAAGAACAGTCCTCCGAAGATGGTCAGGGGGAGCCCGAACATCAAGATAGCCATGACGAGGATGACGAGGAGTTCTAGACCGCCGGGGACTGGACCGAACAGGGGAATCATGCGAGGATGTTGTCAGTCGACAGGCAAAAGTACCGCGGTCAGCCGCCGAGGGCGAGCGGCCCCATCTTTAAACAGCGAGGGAATCCCGACCTTTAGACCGGGCGGGAATCGCGTAAACTCCACTTCACAACCGCCTCAACCAGCTGGCCAACTCCTATTCTTTTATAATAGTTGGCGCTGTATATGGAACCGTGATTCGACGTACCGTCGTTGTCAAGTTAGCCGTTCCCGACGAACGGCGCGACGACCTCCGCGAAACCACCGAGCGGTTCCGTCAAGCCGCCCAAATGGTCGTGGACCGCGCTTTTGAGCGCAACGAAGACGGATATGTCATTACGTCGAAAACGAAGCTCCACCAAATCACGTATCAGCAGGTCCGCGAAACCACCGACGGGTTGAACGCCGACCTCGTCTGTGCCGCCCGGAACTACGCGGCGGACTCGGTGAAGGGAGTCACATCGGCATGGCAGAACGGGAAGTACGCCACGCAACCCACGTTCACTGCGAACACAGTGGTCTACAACAAGAACGCGGTGACGTACCGCGAAGACCACTGTACGCTTGCGGCGGTCAACGGGCGCGTGAAAGCCGAATACGTCATTCCTTCGGAAGGTGAGAACCCACAGACGACATACCTGCGGAACGACGAGTGGGAGCTTCGGGAATCAACACTTCACTATCGCGATGGCGACTACTACCTTCACGTCGGCGTAGCCAAAGACGACGAGCCGCAGGAAGTCGAGGGCGGGACGGTCCTCGGCGTGAAACCGGTAGCCGCAACATCGACGGGCTGTATGTGGTCCGGCGGATACCTCAACCACCGACGTCGCGAATACGAGAAGGTTCGTGGCTCATTGCAACAGACTGGGACAGAATCGGCTCACCGAACTATCGACGGGATAGGCGACCGGGAAAGTCGATGGGCGGAAGACTACCTACACCGACTATCGAAAGCTCTCGTGCAAGAGGCGATGACGCACGATTGTTCTACAATCGCCTTCGAGGACCTGACCGATATTCGGGACCGTATGCCGGGCGCGAAAGCGTTCCACGCATGGGCATTCAGACGACTCTACGTGTACGTCGAGTACAAAGCCACAGAGTTCGGGATATCGACCACACAGGTAGACCCGGCGTATACGTCCCAACGGTGTTCGAAGTGCGGTCACACTGAACGTGGGAACCGCCCGAAACAGGAGCGGTTCTGTTGTCGGAAGTGCGGCTACGAGGTTCACGCGGACTACAACGCGGCGAAGAACATCGGAATCAAGCATGTCCACGCAGGGCAAAAGTCTCCGCGTGGACGGGCCAACCGTCAACTGGCCCTGAAGTCGGGAACGTTGAACGTGAGCGACGAGTTTTCGTCCGCCGAAGTTTCGGCTTGAACGGGAGTTCACCGACAAGCCCCGGCGTTTACGCCGGGGTAGTTGACCAACACCCCCATCAGGTGAACGCGGCGACATCCGACGCGGGGTGGGAACAGACCGAGTGCAGTGCTGACGAGGAAGATGCCGATGCCGAAGAGGCCTGCGAACAGGAACGACGCGACGACCAACAGAGAGAGCACGCCGAGCGAGAGCACTCGGTAGTCCATCCGCCCGACCGCTCGGAGGTAGCGGTCGCCGAGCGCGAGTACGAGCACGAATCCCACGACGCCAGCGACCGCGACGCTGACGAGCAAGACTGGCACGGTGAGCGGTGCGTTCGTCTCCTGCAGTGCGACCATCACGCCGGTTCGGGGCGTGCCGAGTGCGACTAGTGCGAACAGGGCGAAGATCGTGTTGGCGGTGTTGACGCCGCTCGTCGCCACGACGAACCCGCGTGCGCTGGTGTGCCCCGGCACGAGCGCGAGGGTCGGGACGACGTCGAGAAACGAGTGAACGACCCCTGCGGCCAACATCGCCGCGCCGACGAGTTTCGGTGGGCCGGGCACTGCGGGTGCCACCGACGCGAGCAACAGCGCCAGGTTGTTGACGTGAACTCCCGGCGTCAGCCCGCTCAGCGTGCCGAGTGCGAGGCCACCCAGAATGAACACCAGCGCAATCGCTGTCGTCGCTGGTGCAACTACCAATCGCGTTCTGAACACCTCCATCGAGGCGGAGTGGTCCCGTCTTCCTAGTTAAACGTTAGCCGTCGTCGCCGCTCGACGGTCGCTGTCGCTCTGGACGGTAGTCCGAAAGAAAAACGCGTGTGTGGTGTCGTCGCTTAGCCGAAGAGTTCGCCGAGACCTTCGCCGCTGGCCTCTTCTTCTTCGTCGTCGTCCTCTTCTTCTTCCTCTGCGGCTTCCTCTTCTTCGGCTTCCTCTTCGCCACCTTCGTCGCCACCCGCGGCACCGCCAGCGGCGGCTCCACCGGCAGGGACGGCGGCGGCCTGTTCGACGGCCTCGTCGATGTCGACGTCTTCGAGTGCGGCGACGAGCGCCTTCACGCGAGACTCCTCGACGTCGACGCCAGCGGCGTCGAGCACGTTCGTGAGGTTTTCTTCGTTGATTTCTTCGCCCGATTCGTTCAGGATGAGTGCAGCGTATACGTATTCCATTGTTAGTTATCCGAACATAGCGCCGAGGCCCTCTCCGCCTGCTGCGTCGTCGTCATCGTCGTCGTCTTCGTCGGGTTCGGGCTCGGCTTCAGTTTCTTCTTCGTCAGTCGATTCTTCTTCCTCGGCCGCACCGCCAGCGGCAGGCGCTTCGATGTCACGAAGCTCCTCGGGCAGTGCGTCCTCGTCGTCTATCTGGGCAGCCAGCGTGCGCACCTGTGCGTCCGCCTTGCTCACGAGGTCCGACGCGAGGTCGGGACTCTCGATGGCGGCCTGCAGACCGAGGCTCTTCGCCTCGCCGGTCGCCTTCGAGACGAACAGCGGGACGGTCTGGTCGGTCGGGTACACCGCGTTGACCGAGAGGTTGCGGCCGAACGCCGCTGCACGCTCGATGTCGGCGCGGTACTCGTCCACGTCGATGGCGAGTTCGTCCGACTCGAACATGACGCCGTCCGAGTAGACCGCGCGCAGGTCGAGACCGACCTCTTTGGGCTCCATACCGAGTTCGGCGAGCACGTTCGCGAGCTCCGGCGAAACCTCGTCGCCTTCCTCTGCGACGACGCTGTCTTCGGTCACGTGGATGGAGCCATCCATGATTCGTGCGGCAGCACCGGCCTGCTGGAGTTCACCGACGAACGGGCCGGGGTCGACGCCCGTGTCACCCTCGGGGATGACGATCTGGTTCGGGGCGACTTCGCCCGCCGAAATCGGTGCCGGACTCTTCGACGCCTCCAGTTCGCGGTACAGACCGAACGGATTGTCGTTCGTGCCGATGAGGCCGATCTGGCCATCGACGTACGCTTGCAGGTCTTCGACACCGTCGTCGACGGCCGTCAGCGCGCGCTCGACCAGCGTGTTACGGCTGACGCGGAGTTCCGCGCTGCCGTGCAGGCTGCGGCGCATGTTCTGGAGCTGTTTGCTCGGAATGCCGGTGATGTTGACGACGCCAACACTGCTGTAGTTCTCGACGAAGTCGGTCAACTGGTCGACTTCCTCGCGTTTCCACTCCGGAATCGTCTCGGTCTTGCGTTCGGCTTCTGCGGACATCTCAGGCCACCTCCACGGACGGTCCCATCGTCGTCTTCACGTAGACGGTGTCGACGTTGAGTGGACCTTTCTCCAGGTTGGAGTGGAGACGGCGGAGGATGACGTCGATGTTCTCGGCGATTTCCTCCGCGTTCATGTCTTCTGCGCCCACGCGCGTGTGGAACGTCCGTCGGTCACCACTGCGAAGCTGGACCGTGTTTTTCATCCGGTTGACCGTTTCGACCACGTCGTCGTCGGGCTGAAGCGGCGTCGGCATCTTCCCGCGCGGACCGAGCACGGTACCGAGGTATCGACCGATGTCTTGCATCATCGACGCCTCGGCGATGAAGAAGTCCGTGTCGTCGGCGAGGTCCTTTGCCGCGTCGTTGTCGTCACCCAGGTCTTCGAGTTCGTCTCCGTCGAGGACGTCGTCCGCAACTTCCTCGGCTCGCAGGGCGGTTTCGCCCTCCGCGAACACGATGATTGTGGTGTCTTGGCCGGTTCCAGACGGGAGTACGATACTCTCGTCTACACGATTCGAGGGATCGTTTAAATCGAGGTCGCGCAGATTAATCGCGAGGTCTACCGTTTCGCGGAAATTCCGCTGTGGGGAGTCCTCGAGTGCGCGAGAGACTGCTTGCTCTATCTCATTATCTGCCATCGTTCACCTCCGTAGTACGCAGGAATGCTCCTACGGGTCAGTGAAACAGGCGACGCCTGTCTCACCGGAAATTGTCCCATGTGCAACTTAAACCCGTCGAACTACCTCGCCTCCCTCCGGGCCGCCACCGGTTTGTGTCGTGGTTACGAATCTCCGACGAATCATCGACCCATGACGCTACTACCGGGGATATTGGCGTTCGTGCTCGCCGGTGTTCACGTCCTGGCGGGACGCGTGCGTTCCTTTCAGGTCATCCCACGGAGTTACTGGCTCTCGATGGCCGGTGGTGCGTCTGTCGCGTACGTCTTCGTCCACATCTTGCCGGAGCTCGAAGGCGGGACAGTGCTCGAATCGGTCCTCTTTCTCGCTCGATTCCTCGAACGACATGTCTATCTCGTCGCACTCGTCGGATTCGCGCTGTTCTACGGACTGGAACGACTCGCACGCGAGTTCGGGCATGACGAGGGACAGGACGGCACGGGTATCTGGGTGTTCTGGATTCACATCGGGTCGTTCGTAGCGTACAACGCACTCATCGGCTATCTGCTCGTCCACCGCGAGCAACCGGGCCTCGTGAGCCTCCTGACCTACGCGACCGCGATGGGACTGCACTTCGTCGTCAACGATTACGGGCTTCGAGACCACCACCAGGACGCCTACGACCAGTTCGGACGGTGGTTGCTCGCCGGGGCCGTCGTCGTCGGATGGGCCATCGGTGCGAGCATGCACGTCGACGAGGCAGTCGTGAACACCCTCTTTGCGTTCCTCGCCGGTGGCGTCGTCCTCAACGTCATCAAAGAAGAACTCCCCAAGGAGCGCGAGAGTCGTTTCTGGGCGTTCGCGTTCGGGGCGACGGGTTACACGGCGCTCTTGCTGTTCGCGGGATGACGAGAGAAAAACCCGGATTATGCGGCGAGAGCGTCGTCGTACTCGCCTGCGTCGATCTTCTCTTTGAACTCGCGGGGATTCTCTCCCTCGATGGTGACACCGAGCGAGGTACACGTTCCGACGACTTCCTTCGCCGCGTTCTTCGTGTCGTAGGCGAGGAGGTCGGGGTGTTTCTGTTCCGCGATTTTCTTCACTTGGTCGATGGAGAGGTCGGCGACGAAATCCTTCTGCGGTTCGCCGCTTCCCGTCTCGAAACCGGCCTCGTCCTTGATGAGCGCGGCCGTCGGCGGGACACCGATTTCGAGCTCGAAACTGCCGTCTTCCTCGATGGAGATGGTCACGGGAACTTCCGTGCCGTCGAAGGCTGCGGTCTGTTCGTTAATCTCGTTGACGACTTCCTGCACGTTGACCGCAGTCGGACCGAGTTCCGGACCGAGCGGTGGGCCAGGGTTGGCCTGCCCTCCGGGTACGAGGACTTCGATTGTATCAGCCATACCAGACAGAAATCTCGCCGCAGTTTTAAGGATTTCCTTCTTGGCGTCCACGTCGGTATCGGCGAGTGTACCGGCGATCGGGCGTGATTAGCACGGCTGGCTGTTTCGACCCTGCGCTCGAACCGGTAGATTTTCTCCGTCGACCTGCATCGGTTTCGGTATGACGCCTCTCCGGAGAGGGCTCACGAGCGGACTCCTCGCGTTCGTCGTCGCAACGGTCGTCGCATCGCTCGCCGGTGGTCGGAAACGGGGACTCGGAGTCGGTGCGCTGACCGGCGCCAGCGTCGCACTCAGCGTGTGGCTCTCCGAGCATCGGTCGTCGTCGACCGTCCCTCGACCGTCGGCGGAGAACTAACGGCGCGAGACGGAGACGCCGGAACAAAACGGAGACGCCAGCACAGCACCCGGAGAAGACCTCCGAAAACGAGGTCGATTCGGACCGCTGCGGGGTCTTTCCTGGCGCGGGTATCGAGACAACGACCGCGGCGAGGGTGACGTCTCGGCGCGTTCTGTTATGCGCGTTCGGTTACGGCAGGCTGACGCCGTGCCGACCGAGGAACTCGCTCGCTTTCTTTATCTCGACTGGACTGCCGATGATTCGGAGGTGCTCGTCTTCGAAGGGGACGATGGTGAGTGTGAACTCGTTTTCGAGGTCGGACCGGATGCCGTTGAGCACGTCGCGGTGGAGGACGATCTGCGTGCTATCACGAAGACGAGCGGGGTCCGGCATTGATTATTATCGGTTTCGCCGGCAGGAACCTATTAACGTATCGAAACTACCGTGGGTTTACTCTTGGCGCGAAAGAACAGGTTTTTCGGCGGTCACGGCGCACGTGTCCATAATGGGACTGGAGGAGGAAATCGAAGCACTCCGCGAGGAGATAACCAACACGCCGTACAACAAATCTACCGAGGCACACATCGGTCGGCTGAAGGCGAAACTCGCGGAGAAAAAAGAGAAACTGGAGAACCAGTCCTCCGCCGGCGGTGGTCACGGCTACGCCGTCGAGAAAACCGGTGACGCGACGGTCGCGTTCGTCGGCTTTCCAAGCGTCGGGAAATCGACCCTGTTGAACGCGCTCACCGCCGCAGAGAGCGAGGTCGGGTCGTACGAGTTCACGACACTCGACGTGAATCCGGGGATGTTGCAGTACAACGGAGCGAACATCCAACTGCTCGACGTGCCGGGGCTCATCGAAGGTGCTGCACACGGACGCGGCGGGGGACGCGAAGTGCTGTCTGTCGTCCGGGCCGCCGACCTCGCGGTGTTCGTCCTCTCCGTCTTCGAAATCAACCAGTATGAACGACTCAGCAAGGAGTTGTACGAAAACAAGATTCGACTGGACACCGAACCGCCGAGCGTCTCGATTTCGAAGAAAGGCAAGGGCGGCATCAAGGTCACATCGAGTGCCGACCAGGACATGTCCGAGAACGTCATCAAGGAGGTCCTGCGCGAACACGGCTACGTGAACGCGGACGTGACCTTGCGCGAGAAACTCGACGTCGACCGCCTCATCGACGGCATCATGGACAACCGCGTCTACATCCCCTCGATGGTGACCGTGAACAAGGTCGACCTCATCGAACCGGACTACGCCGAGACGGTCCGCGAAGAGTTGCGTGACCACGGCATCGACCCCGACGACGCGGTGTTCATCAGCGCCGAGAAAGAGAAGGGGCTGGACGCATTGAAAGAGAAGATCTGGTCGGAACTCGGGCTGATGCGCATCTACATGGACAAACCGGGGCGCGGCGTCGATTACGACGAACCGCTCGTCCTGCGCGAGGGGAGCACCATCGGAGACGCCTGTCGAAATCTCGGCGGCGACTTCGAAGATCGGTTTCGGTTCGCACGGGTCAGCGGCCCCAGCGCGAAACACGACGAACAGCAAGTCGGCACGGACCACGTCCTCGCGGACGAAGACGTGCTCAGGATGATACTCCGGAAGTGACCGGCGTGCTTCTGGCGGGGCGCGATTCGTCGCGGTCATATTCGGGGGCGAAACGCCACCTCGGTCTTCTCGCGCTCGGTTTCGTCCCGTGGACGATTCTCCTCGCGCCCGGTGGGACCACACTCGTCTTTCCGTGGGGGCTGGTCAACCCGACCACGCTCCACGTCACGACGCTCCCCGACTACCTGTTCGTTCTGACCGCTGGATTACCGGAACGACTCCTCGCGTGGCCGTTGAGCGTTCTCTTCTATCTGCTCGCGCTCCTGAGCGCCTTCTCTGGGCGATTCGAAGACCGGCGAGTGACTGGGATACTGCTCGTACTGGCGGGGGCGAGCCACGCGAGTTTCGCGCTCGGGTTCGTGGGACGGGCGGGCGTGACGGTTCCGCTCGGACCGGTCGTGCTCTGGGCGGCCGCGTGGTGGTTCCACTGGCCCGACCTGCGGCGTGCACTGAATCGAACGTAGTCCACGCGAAGCCGTCGTCCGCTATCCCGGCGGGCTACTCGTTCGTCGCGAAACCGGTGGACGAAATTCTCCACGTATCCACCTATTCTCCACGCTATCCATTGTATATTCTCCACGTATCCATTGTATCTTCGGCCACGCGTGGCGCACGTGAGAAGACGAAAACAGTAGAACGACGAAAGAGGAGAACGACGCACTCAGACGAATGGCGTCCCACGCGCTCAGCTTCCGCGAACGGTACCCTTTTCGCTCCGGAGCGGGTGGTTTCGAACACATGAGTGGGATACTCGACCACGTGATGATGCGCGTAGAGGACCTGGACGAAGCACTCGACTGGTACCAGTCGCACTTAGACTACGAGGAGCAAGGCCGGTGGGAAGCCGACACGTTCACGAACGTCTACCTCGCACCGGGCGACGTTCACGACGAGGGTGCCGTGCTCGAACTCACCTACAACCACGACGGTCGGTCCTACGAGATGGGCGACGCGTGGGGCCACATCGCCGTGCGCGTCGACGACGTGTACGACGCCTACGAGGAGCTGATGGACGAGGGCGTCGAGGACTACCGCGACCCCGACTCCTGTGGTGGCAGTTACGCGTTCGTGAAGGACCCGGACGGCCACGAAGTCGAGATAGTCGAGCGCGACCACGGGGCGCGCTGGAGTCTGGATCACACCATGATTCGCGTCGAAGACGCGGACGCGGCGCTCGGGTTCTGGACGCGCAAGTTCGAGTACCAGCACACCGGGCGCTGGGAGTCGGACTCGTTCGCCAACTACTTCGTGAAACCGGAGGACGCCGCGAAAGAGGCGATGGCGGTCGAACTCACCTACAACTACGACGGTCGGTCCTACGAGATGGGCGACGCGTGGGGTCACCTCGCGGTGCGCGCCGACGACCTCCACGACGACTGGGAGACGCTGATGGAGCGCGAGGCCGAAGATTACCGCGACCCCGAGTCCTGCGACGACCGCTACGCCTTCACCACAGACCAGGACGGCCACGAAATCGAACTCGTCGAACGCGAGTGACCGTGTCTCGATAGGTCGAACCACCGGACGGCATCCGACCGATCGCGCTCGGCCGCGGAATATCACCAACCGAACAGGAATGCGCGACCGACTACGCGAGCCACGACCCGCCGCGCGGCACACCCGATCTCTCCGCACCTGGGCGTCGGCAAGCGGTTTCCCCTCTTTCCCCAAATATAGAACTATTCTGACTAGAGGAAGGTTGAAACGACCGTCGTATCAAAAATATCTCACTCACGTCTCGATTTCATAATCGGAATAGAATCATGTCTTGATTTGAGTTGGTTGCTCAGTACTACTTAAAGACTGGAACTGTGAATTCGACCATTCATAGGGGTAATACACCCCTGAACGAATCGAAATCACCGGTTTCTACTGGCGAAAATTACTACTTCACGGACCCCCCATTAGATCCACTAATCCACGAATTCGGACGTCAGAGAGTATTACAACCCGATTACTATACCACAAGGCATTTATAATAAGGGATAACGTTTTCAATGTACCCTACCTATGGTGGCAAACGGAGTACCACTTGATTTCTCATGATTATATATTGTACGAAGTTCAATAATTATCGTAGGAAAGAAACTATAGCCGTAATAGAAACAAAAAACGATAAATCATGGCAGAAAAAATCACAAAGGTTCGCAGCCTCGTCCTGACGGCGCTGATGGTTATGTCGGTCTTCGCCGGCGCAACCGCGTTCGCAGGCTCGGCGGTGGCCGCAAGCGACTACGACACGACGATTGAGAACAGCTCCGTCGTGTACAAGGGTCAAGTCGGTCTCGTTGACCAGTATTCGGCCGACACCAAAGTAACGCTCTCGAAAGGAAAAGATGGCGGTGACGGATTCGTCGACACATACACTGCTGACGGTGACGGCGAATTCACCATCGACACCACCGAACTGGAGACGGGATTCTACCAGCTCTCGGCCGGTAGCACGACCATCACCTTCCAGGTCGTCGAACAGTCGTTTGACGTGAGCGCCGACTTGACGTCCATTATGGAGAACAGCAACGACCAATCGGTGACCTTCTCCATCGATGACTCGAACCGTGAGGATCTCAACGTCAGTGTCTACTCGGAAGAGATCACCGACGACGAAAATGCGATTGATTCGTACTCCGGTATGTACGAGGAGGGAGACGGTACCCACGAGTTCACCGTCGACTTCAGCAGCTACGACCTCGAACCAGGCACGTACAACGTGACCGTTAGCGTTGACGACACGTCGGCGTCCAAGACATTCGAGGTCACCGTCCAGGAAGGCGGTTCTGCATTGTCGATCTTCGACGACAGCGTCTACACCGTCCCGCGCGGTGACATCGTCCCGATGACGGTGAACCTCGAGAATACCGACACGGCGAAGGTCTCCATCGGTGCTGACGAGGCGAACTTCAAGATGTCCGTCGACGTCACCGACAAAGACGACGACGGCAAGGTCACCTTCTGGTTGAACACGTACAAATCGACCAGCGGCGACGCCTCTCAAGTCATCTACACGGCATCCGACAGCAATGACGAGGTTTCGGCATCGTGGGTAACCCCATCGAACGACGGCCTCGGGCACCCACTCGCAGTTACGTCGGGTGACAACATCTACGAGCTATCTGTCGACACGGACGACGACGGCAACCCAGACGACGTCGGGTCGCTCTCCGTCGAACCCCGCCAAACGGGTAGCGCACAGACGTGGATTGCACCCTCCAACCTGGGAGCGAACAAACCATCGGATCTGACGGATGAGATCACCCAGCGTAGCAACGCAGCGTACCAAGACTATGTCGTTGTCCAAGTTAAGGACACGACCGGTGTCTACGGTGCCCTCAACAACCCGACCGAGAACGACCTGTCCAACGTGGACGGTCTCTCGTTCACGGTCAAAGAGGACAACCCAGAACCGAACACGGATGCGGATTCATTCGACAGCACCAATACAGGCGTCAGCATGATTGACGATGGTGCGAACAACTCGCTCTACTTCGTCATCGAAACCGACGCTATCGTTGGTGTTGATGAGGAAGACATGCAGGGTGACTGGACGGCTACGTTCAGCGTTGACAAGAACTACAACGTCTCAGTCGACAAGAAGGAGTCTGTCTCGTCCTCGTTCACTGTTGAGGAGCGCACCCTCGACCTGAACGATGGCAACAACCTCGAGGTCGCTCCGTCGGACAACCAGTCCATCTCCGGTACGACCAACCTCGCACCTGGTTCCTCGGTGACCCTCCAGGCCCGTTCCTCGGGTGTCTTCTTCAAGAACCAGGAGGTTACGGTTTCGGAAGACGGTTCCTACTCAGCAATGTTCGACTTCAGTGAGTACGACAACGGCAACGAATTCAGTGTCACCGCTACTGCATCTGGCGCTGATGCCGTCTCCGTCGATGGTGTGCTGAACCAGGACGCAAACCAGCAGACGACCACGACGACGACCACGACCATGACGACCACCACCACGTCCGACGTGACCTCCACGACGACGTCCGACGTGACCTCCACCACGACTGAGGACACCACGACGACCGAGACGACCAACGAAGAAGGTCAGCCCGGCTTCGGTGTCGCAGTCTCCATCGTCGCACTCCTCGCCGCTGCGCTCCTCGCGCTCCGCCGAGAGAACTAAATCGGACTAACCGCCGAGCGACAGCGCTTTTCAGATACCGAACGTCGAGTCTGCCGAGACTCACGCCAATGTCGGTCACCCGCCGGAAGCGGTGACGAACGGTCCGATGGTTTCCGTCGTTCGTCCTCACGCCGATGATTTACACCCGCAGCTCGCCTCGGCGTTCGCTGTGTCGATGTCTCTCCTGACCACCATCCGTCTTTAGCTAAGACGAGAACCGCGTGACAGTGACGGCTTATCGAGGCTACTTTTCGAGAGGAATGAGGAGGAGAAGTCAGTGCACGACTCTCGCTCCTCATCAAGAATCATGC